>NZ_JBFBGN010000159.1:0-15072 GCF_040684675.1 Streptomyces sp. NPDC089915
CCCGCGCCTCGAACGCCGGCGAGGCTGAGGATGACCCCGGCGAGGCCGGATACCACCTCCGCAGCGGCACCCCCGCCACCTCCGGCAGCCTCCGTTCCCGGGTCAGCCCGGGTACCCGCAGGATCCGCCCCGCCGCGTTGAGCAGGCGGGCCGCGCGGAGGGTGGCGATCAGGCGGAGCCAGGTCGGGAGGGAGCCGAGGACGTAGTGGGACAGCGGGCGCAGGCGGCCTCGCCAGTGGTGGTGGAGGAACTGCGATTTGTACGCGGCCATGTCCACGCCCACCGGGCAGTCGCTGCGGCAGCCCTTGCAGCCCAGGCAGAGGTCGAGGGCCTCGGCCACCTCCGGTGAGCGCCAACCGTCGCGGACGATCTCCCCCGCGAGCATCTCGTGCAGCAGGCGTGCCCGGCCGCGCGTGGAGTGCCGTTCCTCGCCGGTGACCCGGTACGACGGGCACATCACCCCCGCCCCGCCCGGTTCCGTCGAGCGGCACTTCGCGACGCCGACGCAGCGGGCCACCTCGTCGCCGAAGGGGGTCGCGGGCAGGACGGCGAAGCGGAGGTTCTCGTCGAGGCGGGCCGGGCGGACCAGCATGCCGGGGTTCATGCCGCCGGCCGGGTCCCAGACGTCCTTGTAGGCGCCGAAGAGGCCGATCACCTCCGGGCCGTACATGCGCGGCAGCAGCTCGGCGCGGGCCTGGCCGTCGCCGTGTTCGCCCGACAGGGAACCGCCGTGGGCGACGACCAGATCGGCGAGTTCGGAGGAGAAGGAGCGGAAGCGGGCCACGCCGGGGGCGGAGGCGAGGTCGAAGTCGATGCGGACGTGCACGCAGCCCTCCCCGAAGTGCCCGTACGGGGTCCCGCGCAGCCCGTGCCGGGCGAGCAGGGCGCGGAACTCGCGCAGGTAGGCGCCGAGCCGGGCCGGGGGTACCGCGCAGTCCTCCCAGCCGGGCCAGGCCATGCGGCCGTCGGGGGTGCGGGTCGCGGTGCCGGCGGCGTCCTCGCGGATCCGCCACAGCGCCCGCTGCCCGGCCGGGTCGGCGACGACCAGGGCGTCGAGCGCGTCGGCGGCCCGTACGAGGCGGTGCGCGGCCCCCGCGTCGCGGGTCTCGGCGAACAGCCAGGCCCCGCCCCTCGGCAGCCCGGCGGTGTCCGGGACCAGGTCGCGGGCCATGCCCTCGACGGTGAGCGGGCCGTACGCCAGCAGCCCGGCTGCGGCGTCGGCGGCGGCGCCCTCGTCGGGGTAGCCGAGGACCGCGAGGGCGGGCGCGGGCGGGAGCTCGACGAGGCGCACCACCGCCTCGGTGACCACCCCGAGGGTGCCCTCGCTGCCGCAGAAGGCCTGCGCGAGCCGGGTGCCCCGTTCGGGGAGCAGCCGGTCGAGGCCGCCGTAGCCGGAGATCCGCCGCGAGAACCCCCCGGCCGGCCCCGCAGCCGCCGCACCGCCCGGCCTACCGCCCGGCCCCGCGGCCGAAGCCCCGCCGCCCGACGCCCCGCCCGAGCCCAGGCCCGAGCCCAGGCCCGAAGCCCCGCCCCCCAACCCCCCGTCCAGCCCCGTCCGCAGCACCGCCAGGTTCGCCGTCACCAGTTCCCGCAGCCCCGCCGGAGCGCCGGACCAGCCCTCCGCGAGCCGGTACCGGGTGCCCCCGTACGCCGTCACCGACAGTTCGGCGACGTTGTCGGCGGTGGTGCCCCAGGCCACGGAGTGGGCCCCGCAGGCGTTGTTGCCGATCATCCCGCCGAGGGTGCAGCGGGAGTGCGTGGAGGGGTCCGGGCCGAAGGTCAGCCCGTGCGGGCGGACCGCCGCGCGGAGCCGGTCGAGGACCAGGCCGGGCTGGACGACGGCGGTGCGGGCGGCCGGGTCGACGGAGAGCAGGGCGTTCAGGTGCCGGGTGAGGTCGAGGACCACCCCCACGCCGGTCGCCTGCCCGGCGATGGAGGTGCCGCCCCCGCGCGGGACGACGGGGACGCCGGCCTCGGCGCACACCCGCAGCGCGGCCGCCACGTCCTCGGCGTCGCGCGGGGCGACGACGCCGAGCGGGACGCGCCGGTAGTTGGAGGCGTCCATGGTCACCAACGCCCGTGCCGCCGCCCCGAAATCCACCTCCCCGCGCAGCTCGGCCCGCAATGTCCGCTCAAGATCCCCTGGAGACGTCACCGACACACCCTCCCATCACCGGCGTATCGCCCGCCCGTGTCTCATCCGGTGGACGCGCCTCCAACCGGCGGTCCGGGACCCGATACGCTCCGCTCGTGGCTGAGATCCAGATTCCCGCTGACATCAAGCCCGCCGACGGACGCTTCGGCGCGGGCCCCTCCAAGGTGCGGACCGAGGCGCTGGACGCCCTCGCCGCCACCGGTAACTCCCTGCTCGGTACCTCACACCGCCAGGCCCCGGTCAAGAACCTGGTCGGCTCGGTGCGCCAGGGCCTCCGGGACCTCTTCTCCCTCCCCGAGGGCTACGAGGTGATCCTGGGCAACGGCGGCTCCACCGCCTTCTGGGACATCGCGACCGCCGGTCTCATCGAGCGGAAGTCCCAGCACCTGACCTTCGGCGAGTTCTCGTCCAAGTTCGCCAAGGCCGCGAAGCTCGCGCCGTGGCTGGACGAGCCGTCCGTCATCTCCTCCGAGCCGGGCACGCACCCCGAGCCGGTGGCGGAGGCGGGTGTGGACGTGTACGCGTACACGCACAACGAGACCTCGACGGGTGTCGCGGCGCCGATCAAGCGCGTCGCGGGTGCCGACGCCGGTTCGCTGGTGCTGGTGGACGCGACCTCGGGCGCGGGCGGTCTGCCCGTGGACATCACCGAGACCGACGTCTACTACTTCGCCCCGCAGAAGTCCTTCGCCTCGGACGGCGGCCTGTGGCTGGCCGCGTTCTCCCCGGCCGCGCTGGAGCGCGCCGCGCGCGTGCACGCGTCGGGCCGGCACATCCCGGAGTTCTTCTCGCTGCCGACGGCGATCGACAACTCGCTGAAGAACCAGACGTACAACACCCCGGCGCTGGCCACCCTCTTCCTGCTGGACCAGCAGCTGGAGTGGATGAACGGCCAGGGCGGCCTGGAGTTCACGACCTCGCGCACGGCGGCCAGCGCGGCCAACCTGTACGGCTGGGCGGAGGCGTCGAAGTACGCGAGCCCGTTCGTGCAGGACGCCGAGAAGCGCTCGGCCGTCATCGGCACGATCGACTTCGACGACGCGATCGACGCGGCGGCCGTGGCGAAGGTGCTGCGCGCCAACGGCATCGTGGACACCGAGCCGTACCGCAAGCTGGGCCGCAACCAGCTGCGCATCGCGATGTTCCCGGCGATCGACCCGGCGGACGTGCAGGCGCTGACCGCCTGCGTCGACTACGTGATCGAGCGCCTCTGATCGCGGTTCCCGCCCGCTGACGCGCGAGGGGCCCCCGGTGCCGGAAGGCGCCGGGGGCCCTCGCGTTCTCCGCCCCCGGGACCTTGGTCCCAAAAATCGGGGCAAAGAGCATGTAAACGGACCATCCCCGGGAGGCTCGCGGCCTGCGCTTTCGGGGCGCGGGACCTTCGGCAGGGGGCTCCCCGGGGGTTCGGGACGGCCGCAACCGCACGGGCGGAATGCCCCTCATGTCTGGTGTGCCGGGAAAAATCCCGGCACACCGTTCACGAGGAGATCCCATGCGCAAGGCACGCACCGTACGCACCCTCTCGGCGATAGCCCTCGCCTCCACTCTGGCCGTCGCCGGCGGCGCCGCCACCACCGCCTTCGCCGCCGAGGCCCCGTCCCCCTCCCCGTCCGCGAGCACCCCCGCCGCCAAGGCGTCCGTGACGGTCCCGAGCTCCCCCGTGAAGCCCGGCGACGCGATCAGCGTCACCGTGACCGCCCCCGCCGGATCGAAGAACCTGGCGGTGTCCTCGTCCGCGCTCGGCGCCGTCAAGCTCGGCCCCGGCAAGGACGGCACCTGGACCGGCACCGCCACCGTCGCGGACGTCAGGGACGGCGGCTACGGAGTCGCCCTCACCGGCACCGCCCCCGACGGCGCCAAGCTCCAGGCCACCGCGCAGCTGACCGTCAAGGCCGGCTCCCCCAAGCCCAAGCCGACCCCCGCGCCCTCCACCCTCCAGCTGTCGACCGACTTCGGCCGCCCCGGCGACGAGGTCGTCATCACCGTGAAGAGCTCCGCGAAGGAGGCGTACGTGAAGTCCGCCGCCTTCGCCGGCGGCCGCGTCGACCTCAAGGGCGACGGCAAGGGCACCTTCACCGGCACCGCGACCGTCGCGGCCGACGCCAAGACCGGCTACTACGGCATCGAGGCCTTCGCCGGCGGCAGGAAGTTCGACACCGTGAAGTTCTCCGTCGAGGCCAAGGGCAGCCCCGCCACCAAGCCCCTCAAGCCCCTGACCCCCGGCGAGCACAAGACGCCCAAGGGCTCCGTCAACACCGGCCAGGCCCCCGCCGATGCGTGAGCGCGCCCCCTCCCGCCGCCGGGGCGGCCGCGCCCGCCGCGCCGCCGCCCTGGCGGGGGCCGCCGCCCTGGCCGCGGCCCTCGCCTCGGGCTGCGCCGCCGGCGACGACGCCTACCGGAACAAGGCGGCCAACGCCTCAGCCGTCTCCGCCCTCCCGCCCTCCGTCCCCGACCGCGTCGAGATCCCCTCCCTGCACGTGGACGCCCACCTCGACGCCGTCGGCCTCGACCCCCAAGGCGTCATGCGCGAACCCGACTTCGCCAAACCCCGCGACGCCGCCTGGTACCAGGACGGCCCCACCCCCGGCGAACCCGGCGCCGCCGCGATCGTCGGGCACATGGACACCCCGCAGGCCCCCCAGGCCGTGTTCTTCCGCCTCAAGGACATCGCCCGGGGCGGGGAGATCGACGTCCACCGCACCGACGGCACCACCGCCGTCTTCACCGTCGACGCCGTCGACACCTTCAAGAAGGACGCCTTCCCCACCTCCCAGGTCTACGGCGACACCCACGGCAAGGCCGAACTCCGCCTCATCACCTGCGGCGGCGACCTCACCCCCGACCGCCACTGGGACTCCAACGTCGTCGTGTTCGCCCACCTCACGGGCAAGGCCTAGCCGCCCACGCGATACCTTCACAGCAGGACGTGGAGGCAGCACAGCGT
The DNA here is from genome assembly GCF_040684675.1 of Streptomyces sp. NPDC089915. Taxonomy (NCBI): domain Bacteria; kingdom Bacillati; phylum Actinomycetota; class Actinomycetes; order Kitasatosporales; family Streptomycetaceae; genus Streptomyces; species Streptomyces sp. NPDC089915. The sequence continues at coordinate 5,100 of NZ_JBFBGN010000159.1, forward strand.
GGAGGCAGCGGCGTGAACGTGCGAGTGACGGCGGCCCAGAGCGGCATGGACCCCTTCAGCACCGCCCGGCTGCGGCGTGCGGTGCTCGACGCCTGGGCCGCCGGCCCGGCCCGGTTCCGCGAGGACGCCAACGCCGAGGAGGACCTGGCCCTCGGCGGCTACCGCGACCGGCTCGTCGTCGAACTGGCGCAGAACGCCTCCGACGCCGCCGCCCGCGGCCGCGTACCCGGCCGGATGCGGCTCACCCTGCACCCCGCCGCCCCCGGCGAGGGCGGGCACGGCGTCCTGGCCGTCGCCAACACCGGTGCCCCGCTGGACGCCACGGGCGTGGAGTCGCTGAGCACCCTGCGCGCCTCCGCCAAACGCGAGGGCGCCTCCGCCGCCGACACCGTCGGCCGGTTCGGCGTCGGCTTCGCCGCCGTCCTCGCCGTCACCGACGAGCCCGCCGTCCTCGGCCGGCACGGCGGCGTGCGCTGGTCCCTCGCCGAAGCCCGCGAAATGGCCCGCGAGGCCGCCCACTTCAGCCCCGGCCTCGGCGACGAACTGCGCCGCCGCGACGGCCACGTCCCGCTGCTGCGCCTGCCGCTGCCCGCCGAGGGCACCGCCCCCGACGGCTACGACACCGTCGTCGTCCTCCCGCTGCGCGACGCCGCCGCAGCGGCCCTCGCCGAACGCCTCCTGCACGGGGTCGACGACGCCCTCCTCCTCACCCTCCCCGGGCTCACCGAGATCGTCGTCGACACCCCCGCCGCCGGCACCCGCACCCTCTACCGGCACACCGACGGCCCCTACACCGTCATCGAGGACTCCGCCTCCGGCACCCACCGCTGGCGCACCTCCCGCGCACACGGCCCCATCGCACGCGAACTCCTCGCCGACCGGCCCGTCGAGGAGCGGCTGCGGCCCGTCTGGAGCGTCACCTGGGCCGTCCCCGTCGACGCGGACGGCGCGCCCGTACCGCCCCGCACCGAGCCCGTCGTCCACGCCCCGACCCCCACCGACGAACCCCTAGGCATCCCGGCCCTGCTCATCGCCTCCCTGCCGATGGACACCTCCCGCCGCCACCACGCGCCCGGCCCGCTGGCCGAGTTCCTCGTCGAACGCGCCGCCGACGCCTACGCCGAACTCCTCGCCGCCTGGAACCCGGTGACCCCCGCCCTGGTCGACCTCGTCCCCGGCCCCCTCGGCAAGGGCGAACTCGACGGGGCCCTGCGCGCCGCCGTCCTCCAGCGCCTCCCCCGCACCGGCTTCCTCGCCCCCGCCGCCCCGTCCGAGGAACTCACCCGGCTGCGCCCCTTCGAGGCCGAGGTCGTCGAGGGCGCCGGAGCCGACACCGTACGGGTCCTCGCGGAGGTCCTCCCGACCCTGCTGCCCGCCGGGCTGGAACGCCGGGCCGAGCTGCGCACCCTGGGCGTGGGCCGGCTCCCGCTCGGGGAGGCCATCGAGCGGATCGCCGGCATCGAGCGCACCCCGCAGTGGTGGCACAGCCTCTACGACACCCTGGCCGGGGTCGACCCGGACCGGCTCTCGGGCCTGCCCGTACCGCTCGCCGACGGCCGTACCGCGATCGGCCCGCGCCACATCCTGCTGCCCGGCGCCGACACCCCCGCCGACCTGGCCCGGCTGGGCCTCAAGGTGGCCCACCCGGACGCCGCCCACCCCCTGCTGGAGAAGCTGGGCGCCCTCCCCGCCACCGCCCGCGCCGTCCTGACCACCCCGCAGATCCGGGCCGCGGTGGCCGGCTCGCTCGACGCCGGCGAGATCTGGGACGAGGACTCCGACGCCCCCGACGCCGACGAGCTCGCCGAGATCGTCCTGACCCTGGTCCGCGACGCCGGCCTGGCCCCCGGCGACGAACCCTGGCTGGGCGCCCTGGCCCTGCCCGACGAGGACGGCGAACCGGCCCCGGCCGGGGAGCTCCTCCTCCCCGGCAGCCCCCTCGCCTCCGTGGTCCGCGAGGACGAGATCCCGTACCTGGACGCGGAGCTCGCCGCCCGCTGGGACGCCGACACCCTGGCCGCCTGCGGGGTGCTGACCACCTTCCAGCTGGTCCGCGCCACCGACGTGGTCCTCGACCCGGACGAGCTGGAGCCCCGCGACGGTGACTACGCCGAGCCCGACGACGCCGGACTGCTCGACGCCGTCGACGTGTGGTGCGAGGACCTCCTCGACCAGTTCCCCGACTCCCCCGTGCCGCCGGTCGCCACCGAGCTGATCGCCGTACGGGACCTCGACCTCGTCGACGACGACCGCTGGCCCCAGGCCCTGGCGATGCTCGCCCAGCCGCCACTGCGCGACGCCCTCACCCAGCCGGTGCGGATCCTGCTCCCCGACGGCACCACGCAGTCGGTGCGCCCGTACACCGCCTGGTGGCTGCGCGACCACCCCGTGCTCGACGGCCGCCGCCCCGCGGGGCTGCGGGCGGCGGGCGGGGACCCGCTGCTGGCCGGGCTGTACGCCCCGGCGGACGCGACGGGCTTCGAGGACGAGCAGGTCCTGCGCGCGCTGGGCGTACGCACCTCGGTGCGCGCCCTGCTGGAGGAGCCGGGCGGCGCGGCCGAGCTGCTGGGCCGCCTCGCGGACCCGGACCGCGAGGTGTCGGGGCGGCAGCTGCACGGGCTGTACGGAGCGCTGGCCGATCTGGACCCGGAGCAGGTGACGCTGCCGGACGAGCTGCGGGCGGTGGTGGACGGGGAGGTGGTCGTGGTGGACGCGGCCGAGGCCGTCGTCTGCGATGCCCCCGACCTGCTGCCGCTGACCGAGGGCCTGCCGCTGCTGCCGGTCTCCCCCTCCCGCGCGGCGGAGCTGGCGGAGCTGTTCCAGGTGCGCCGGCTGTCGGAGACGGTCCCGGCGGAGGTGACCACGCCGGGCGAGGAGCACGAGGTCCCGGAGCCGGTACGGGTGCTGCTGGGCCCGGCCACCCCGCACACGTACGTGGAGCACGAGGAGCTGGTGGCGGGCGGCACCGAGCTGGACTGGCGGCTCACCCCGGACGGGGTGCTGCACGCGGCCACCCTGGAGGGCGTGGCGGCGGGCCTGGCCTGGTCGGCGTCCCAGTGGCCCCGCCGCTTCGAGGTCGCGGCCCTCCTGGAGGACCCGTCCCGCACGGCGGAACTCGCGCGGGACAGGTGGTTCGACTAGGACGCCGGAACCGGCCCCGGTGGCCTACGCCGCCGGGGCCAGTTCGCGCTGCGGGGCCGCCGGGACGAAGGTGAGCCCGTGGCGGTTCAGGCTGAGCCGCAGGTTGCCGACGCGGCGCAGGACCAGGCCGATGGCGACCCCGGCCGCCAGGGAGACCAGGCCGCCCGCGGCCATGCCGAGCCGGGCCCCGTAGGTGTCGGTGATCCAGCCGACGAGCGGGGCGCCGACGGGGGTGCCGCCGGTGAAGACCATCATGAAGAGGGCCATCACCCGGCCCCGCATCTCGGGGTCGGTGGCCATCTGGACGCTGGAGTTCGCCACGACGTTGACGGTCAGCCCGAACATCCCGACCGGCACCAGCAGGGCCGCGAACAGCCAGAAGCCGGGTGCGAAGGCCGTCACCAGCAGGAGGACGGAGAACAGCACCGCGGCCGTGACCAGCAGCCTCAGCCGGGTGTTGCCCCGGCGGGCGGCGAGCAGGGCGCCCGCGAGGGAGCCGGCCGCGATCAGCGTGTTGAACAGGCCGTAGGTGCCCGCGTCCCCGTGGAAGACGTCGTCGACGAAGGCCGACAGCCAGATCGGGAAGTTGAAGCCGAAGGTGCCGATGAAGCCGACGAGGACGATCGGCCAGACCAGCTCGGGCCGGCCGGCGACGTAGCGCAGGCCCTCCCGCAGCTGCCCCTTGGCGCGCGGGCGCGGCTCGACCACGTAGAGCTCGCGGGTGCGCATCATCAGCAGCGCGGCGATCGGCGCCGCGAACGACAGCCCGTTCAGCAGGAAGGCCCAGCCGGAGCCGACGGCGGTGATGAGCACGCCGGCGATCGCCGGGCCGACCAGCCGCGCGGACTGGAAGTTGGCGGAGTTCAGGCTGACGGCGTTGGCGACCTGCGCGGGGCCGACCATCTCGGAGACGAAGGTCTGCCGGGCCGGGTTGTCCACGACGGTGACCAGGCCGAGCAGGAAGGCGGCGAGGTAGACGTGCCACACCTGGACGTTCCCGGCCAGGGTGAGGGCGGCCAGCGCGACGCCGGTGAGGCCCATGGCGGTCTGCGTGGCGATCAGCAGCGGCCGCTTGGGCAGCCGGTCCGCGAGGACGCCTCCGTAGAGGCCGAAGAGCAGCATCGGCAGGAACTGCAGGGCGATGGTCACGCCCACGGCGGACGCGGAGCCGGTCAGCGAGAGGACCAGCCAGTCCTGCGCGATGCGCTGCATCCAGGTGCCCGTGTTCGAGACGACCTGGCCCGCTGCGAAGAGCCGGTAGTTCCGGACCTTCAGTGAGCTGAACATGGAGTTCGAGCGGGTGCCCGGTCCTCTGTTCCCGCTCGGGGTCTGGGGGGTGGGTATGTGGCCGGGTGCGGAGTCTGCTCCGGTTCCCGTACTCAAAAGCGTTCGCCTCCTGGCGTCGTTCCTATAGGTGCGCGAGCTTCTCCAGGACGGGGGCGGCGGCGCGGAGCTTGGCCCATTCGTCCTCGGTGAGCTCTGCGGCGAGCCCGGCCAGGAAGGCGTTGCGCTTGCGGCGGCTCTCTTCGAGCATCGCCTCGGCCTCCTCCGTCTGGCTGACCACCTTCTGGCGGCGGTCGTCGGGGTGCGGTTCCAGCCTGACCAGTCCCTTGGCCTCCAGCAACGCGACGATGCGCGTCATCGAGGGCGGCTGGACGTGCTCCTTGCGGGCGAGCTCACCGGGGGTGGCCTGGCCGCAGCGGGCGAGGGTGCCGAGGACCGACATCTCGGTCGGGCTCAGCGATTCGTCGACGCGCTGGTGCTTCAGGCGCCGGCCCAGCCGCATCACGGCGGAGCGGAGGTCGTTCACGGCGGCAGCGTCGTCGCCATGGGAGAGGTCTGGCATGTACTTAGAATAACTCATTACTCTGGCTAACGAACGCAGGGGGTGGGATCCGGCCGGATCACTCGTACGGGTGAGTCCGTCGGGGAAAGGGACACGCGCGCGCACCCCGTGGCCCGACCCTTTCGGCATGGGGACACATGTGCTGAGCATGCGCATAGACGGGGAGCTGCTGGAGCGGCTGAGGCACCACGCCGCCAAACGCGGAATGAGCGTCCAGGACTATGTCGTCCGGACGCTCATTCGCGATGACTTCGACGAGCGGTTCAAGGCCGCCGTCGACGAGACGGAGAAGTTCTACGGGCTCACGTGAGGCCGAGGGCCGGCATCGCGTAGTAGAAGACGAAGATCGCCGAGACGGCGTACATCGCGGCCGGGACCTCACGGCCCCGGCCCGTCGCCAGGCGCAGCACGCAGAAGCTGACGAAGCCGATGCCGATGCCGTTGGTGATCGAGTAGGTGAACGGCATCATCACCATGGCCATGAAGGCCGGGACGGCGATGGTGAAGTCGCTCCAGTCGATGTCGCGGACGGAGCCGGCCAGGATCAGGAAGCCGACCGCGATGAGGGCGGGGGTGGCGGCCTGCGAGGGGACCATCGTGGCGAGCGGGGTCAGGAAGAGCGAGACGGTGAAGAGGCCGCCCGTGACCACGTTGGCCAGGCCCGTGCGGGCGCCCTCGCCGACGCCCGCCGTGGACTCCACGAAGCAGGTGGTGGCGGAGGACGAGGTGGCGCCGCCGGAGGCGACGGCCAGGCCGTCGATCAGCAGGACCCGGTTGATGCCGGGGAAGGTGCCGTCGGGCTTGGTGAGCTTGGCCTCGTCGCCGACGCCGAGGATGGTGCCCATCGCGTCGAAGAAGCAGGACAGCAGCACGGTGAAGACGAACAGGATGCCGGTGAGCACCCCGACCTTGCCGAAGCCGCCGAAGAGGCTGACCTGTCCGACGAGCCCGAAGTCGGGGGCGGCCACCGGGTTGCCCGGCCACTGCGGCACGGTCAGGCCCCAGGCGAGGTCCGGCAGGTCGGCGATCAGCTGCACCGCGACCGCGACGACGGTCATGGCCACGATGGAGATCAGGATCGCGCCCGGCGTCTTGCGGATCAGCAGCGCGAGCGTGAGCAGCACGCCGACGACGAAGATCAGCACGGGCCAGCCGTGCAGGTGGCCGTTGCCGCCGAGCTGGAGCGGGACCGTGGTGTGCGCGGCGTCCGGGATGCGGCTGACGAAGCCGGAGTCCACCAGGCCGATCAGCATGATGAACAGGCCGATGCCGATCGCGATGCCCTTGCGCAGGCCGAGCGGGACGGCGTTCATGACCCGCTCGCGCAGGCCGGTGGCCACCAGCAGCATCACGACGAAGCCGGCCAGGACCACCATGCCCATGGCGTCGGGCCAGCTCATGCGCGGGGCGAGCTGGAGGGCGACGACCGTGTTCACGCCGAGGCCGGCGGCCAGGGCGATCGGGACGTTGCCGATGACACCCATGAGGAGGGTGGAGAAGGCGGCCGTCAGGACGGTGGCGGTGACCAGCTGGCCGCCGTCGAGCTGGTGCCCGTACATGTCCTTCGCGCTGCCCAGGATGATCGGGTTCAGCACGATGATGTAGGCCATCGCGAAGAAGGTCGCGAAGCCGCCCCGGACCTCGCGGGCCACGGTCGAACCGCGTTCCGAGATCTTGAAGAAGCGGTCCAGGCCGCTGGTCGGGGCCGCGGCGGGTGCCGAGGTGCTCATGCGGTCCTCAAACTGAGTCGAATTAGTGGTTCCTACGAAGCAATCCGGCCGTAGGCAAACCGTTTCAGTATGAACACATGAACGGAGGGCAGTCCATCTCCGCGCGTAGACCCTGAATTCGGCCACCTAGACTGGTCCCCATGGCGAAGTGGACCCCTACGCACGAGGCGCCCGAGCCCCTGGAGGGGCCGGTTGTCGCCACCATCACCGGCGGCACGATCCTCTGGTTCGCCCTGTTCGTCGTCCAGCTGCCCTTCTACGGCTGGTTCGCCGACCGGGACCTGCTGTGGTGGCTGTGGACCTGCGCGGCCGGCGGCGGGCTCGGCCTGATCGGCATCTGGTACGTCCGCGGCCGCGACGCCGCGCTCAAGCGCCACGCGGCCGAACAGGCGGCGGCCCGGGCCGAGGGCGGGCCGCAGCCCGGACCGTCCGGCCAGGCGGGCGACGGGGCGTAGCCCGGCGCGGAGCCGGAGGCCGGGCCCGGCGCGTCGTACGGGGGCGACCCCAGGAGGATTCCCCTCATCCCGAGGTCGGATCTTCGGGCCGCTCGGCGGGTGAAGCGGGGGAACGCCCTTTACCGTCGAAAACATGACCCAGTGGGCGAGGATCGACCATGACGGGCCCGAGCGGCCCGCAGCCGCCATCGACGCGGGGGCCGAACTCGACCCCGTGCACCCCGTGAAACCCCCCGCCCCCCGCTTCAAGCCGGGCGGTCTGACCACCGCCGAGGTCGCCGAGCGCGTCGCGCGCGGCGACGTCAACGACGTCCCGCTGCGGTCCTCCCGCTCCACCGCCGACATCGTCCGCGCCAACGTCTTCACCCGCTTCAACGCCATCATCGGCGTCCTGTGGGTGATCATGCTCTTCGTCGCGCCCCTCCAGGACGGCCTCTTCGGCTTCGTGATCGTCGCCAACACCGGCATCGGCATCATCCAGGAACTGCGGGCCAAGAAGACCCTCGACGGGCTCGCCGTCATCGGCGAGGCCAAACCGAGCGTGCGCCGCGACGGCACCACCGCCGAGATCTCCACCTCCGAGATCGTCCTGTCCGACGTCATCGAGCTCGGCCCCGGCGACAAGGTCGTGGTCGACGGGGTGGTCGGCGAGGCCGAGGGACTGGAGATCGACGAGTCCCTCCTGACCGGCGAGGCCGACCCCGTCCTGAAGAAGCCCGGCGACCAGGTCATGTCCGGCTCCTTCGTCGTCGCCGGCGGCGGCGCCTTCACCGCCACCAAGGTCGGCCGCGAGGCCTACGCCGCCCAGCTCGCCGAAGAGGCCTCCCGCTTCACGCTCGTCCACTCCGAGCTGCGCACCGGCATCTCCACCATCCTCAAGTACGTCACCTGGATGATGGTCCCGACCTCCATCGGCCTGATCATCAGCCAGCTCGTCGTCAAGGACAACAACCTCAGGGACGCCATCGCCCGGACCGTCGGCGGCATCGTCCCGATGATCCCCGAAGGGCTCGTCCTCCTCACCTCCGTCGCCTTCGCCGTCGGCGTCATCCGGCTCGGCCGCAAGCAGTGCCTCGTGCAGGAGCTGCCCGCCATCGAGGGCCTCGCCCGCGTCGACGTCGTCTGCCTCGACAAGACCGGCACCCTCACCGAGGGCGGCATGGACGTCACCGAGCTGCGCCCGCTCGGCGGTACGGAGCCGGAGTACGTCAAGAAGGTGCTCGGCGCCCTCGGCGAGTCCGACCCCCGGCCCAACGCCAGCCTCCAGGCCATCATCGACGCCTACCCCGACAGCGCCGAGTGGCGCTGCACCGAGTCCCTGCCCTTCTCCTCCGCCCGCAAGTACAGCGGCGCCAGCTTCAGCGAGGGCGACGGGGAGAACAACACCTGGCTGCTCGGTGCCCCCGACGTGCTCCTGCCCAGCGGGGACCCGGCGCTCGACGAGATCAACGGCCTCAACGAACAGGGGCTGCGGGTCCTGCTGCTCGCCCGCTCGGCCCGCGAGCTCGACGACCCGGCGGTGGCCAGCGGGGTCAAGCCGACGGCCCTCGTCGTCCTCGAACAGCGGCTGCGGCCCGACGCCGCGGACACCCTGCGCTACTTCGACGAGCAGGACGTCAAGGCGAAGGTCATCTCCGGCGACAACGCCGTCTCCGTCGGCGCGGTCGCCGGCAAGCTGGGCCTGCCCGGAGCCGCCGACACCGTCGACGCCCGGCACCTGCCCGCCGAGCAGGACGCGATGGCCGAGGTCCTCGACGAGAACGCCGTCTTCGGCCGGGTCACCCCGCAGCAGAAGCGGGACATGGTCGGCGCCCTCCAGTCCCGCGGCCACACCGTCGCCATGACCGGCGACGGGGTCAACGACGTGCTCGCCCTCAAGGACGCCGACATCGGCGTCTCCATGGGCTCGGGCTCCGAGGCCACCCGCGCGGTCGCGCAGATCGTCCTCCTGAACAACAGCTTCTCCACCCTGCCGTCGGTGGTCGCCGAGGGCCGCCGGGTCATCGGCAACATCACGCGCGTGGCGACGCTCTTCCTCGTCAAGACGGTCTACTCGGTGCTGCTGGCGATCCTGGTGGTCTGCTCCCAGGTGGAGTACCCCTTCCTGCCCCGCCACCTCACCCTGCTGTCCACCCTCACCATCGGCGTCCCCGCTTTCTTCCTGGCGCTGGCCCCGAACAAGGAGCGGGCGCGGCCGCACTTCGTGAGGCGGGTCATGCGCTACGCCATCCCCGGCGGGGCGGTCGCGGCGGTGGCCACCTTCACCTCGTACCTGATCGCCCGGGCCCACTACAGCGGCCCGGACGCCCTGACGGCACAGACCAGCGCGGCGACGCTGACGCTGTTCCTGACCTCGCTGTGGGTCCTGGCGATCATCGCCCGGCCGTACACGTGGTGGCGGGTGGCGCTGGTGGCGGCGATGGGGGCGGCGTTCCTGGTCGTCCTGGTCGTCCCCTGGCTGCAGCACTTCTTCCAGCTGAAGCTGGAGGGGGTCACGATGCCGTGGATCGCCGTCGCGATCGCCGCCGCGGCCTCGGCCGCCATCGAAGCCGCCTTCCGCTGGGTCGACCACCGCTTCCCGGCGTAGCCGTTCCCCTGCGGGGCGCGGGCCCGGGATCCGCTGCGCGGAGCCGTCTCCCCGCCCCGCCCTTTCACCGTTTCCCGGGGCTCCGCCCCGGACCCCGTACGTGCGCTCAATCGCCGCGCGGGCTGGATGTGCGCAGCACATTCCAGCCCCGCCGGCGTTTGAGGCGCGGGGGTCCGGGGGCGGAGCCCCCGGGAGGCCCCGCGCAGCGGCTATC
>NZ_JBFBGN010000160.1:0-14559 GCF_040684675.1 Streptomyces sp. NPDC089915
TGCCGGGAAACCCCCAAAAGGACGGCACGGTCCAGGGTCGGGGCATCCGGCTCCCTCAGCGAGCAGGCGGGGCGGCCGGGGGCCGGCAGACCGGGTAGCCGGGCCGACGCCAGAGGGCAAGCGGCGCCGACGTCCGCGTCAGATCGCTACGCGCTCCTCTCGGCTCGGCGTCCGCCGCCCGTCTGGGGCTGGTACCCGCACGGAATGCCGACCAGGACCCCCGTTCGGGACCTCCGGGCGCCCGGGATCGCTACGCGCTCCTCTCGGATCGGCGGCCTGCCGCCGTCTGGGGTTGGGATGCCCTGCCGGTCGTCTTCTGGTGCCGTTTCCTCAGGCGGGGAGGACGTTCGCGGCTGCCGTGGTGAACTCGCGGCCGGACGCGTTGCGGATGTAGGCCAGTTCCACCCAGTGCTCGCGGAGCGGCGAGTCCGAGACGTTCTCGTTGATCACCGCCACCAGCTCCCCCTCGACGCCGGAGGCGATGTCGCGCACGCGGCGGCGCAGGAGGCGGTGGGGGACGTACTCGTAGTGTTCAGCGCTCATCGGCCGATGGCCCTTCGCCAAGGGAGGCGATGAAGCGGTCCCAGCCGCGCCGTGCGCGTTCGAGGAGGTCACGGCTGGGTTCGGGGCCGTCCGACGTGTCGATGCCGAGGACGCCACGCGGCGCGCGTTCGGTGGTGCGGGTGGTCATGGGGTGGTCGCTCCCTGCCCTCGTCGGCGGGACGGCCAACTGCCGTCCCGTCACTGCGTGATGTGAAGAGGTAACCGCGCGCACCCCCTCCGCGAGTACCGTTGAGGAGTCGGAGAAGCATGCAAGCCATGCACGTGTGGGGAGTTGCACATGGCTCGACGCTCACGTACGTCCAACACCGGCCTCACCACGCTCCTTGAGCAGGCCGGATGGTCGAGAAGCCAGTTCGCCTCGATCGTCAACCGCGTCGGTGCTGAGGCCGGGCTCGTCCTCACGTACGGGCAGCCCGCGGTGTCCCAGTGGGTGGCCGGCCACCAGCCCCGGCCCCGGGTCAGGGCCCTGATCATCGAGGCGTTCGAGCGGAAGCTGGGACGGCCGGTCACCTACGCCGAGGCCGGTCTCACCGCGCCGGGGGCGGTGGGGGACGAGGACACCGTGCGGGAACTGGTCGAGCTGGGGCGGGCCGACATGGATCCCTCGCGGCGGCGGGTGATCGCGGCGGGGGTCTTCTCCGCGGCCCTGGCCATCCCGCTCTTTCCGACCCTGGCGCGGGCCGACGGCCCCGAGCCGGTGCGGCCCGGCAAGGTGACGACGCGGGTCGGGCAGGCGCAGGTGGACGCCGTGGGGGCGATGACGGAACGGATCGCAGACATCCTCGACGAGCTGGGCGCGGGGCACGCCCGGCCGATGGCGGCGGCCTTCCTGGTGAACACGGTCGGGCCCTGGCTCAAGGCCGAGGCGGCGGCTCCGGTGCGGAAGAGCCTGCTCGCGGCCGCCTCGGACCTGGTGTACCTCACGGGGTGGATGGCGATGTACGAGCGGCGGCACCGGCTCGGGCAGGACTACTACGTGTCCGCGCTCAAGCTCGCCGGGGAGGCGGAGGACCACGTCACGTACTGCCGCACCCTGCGCGGGATGTCCCTCCAGGCGTCCAACCTGGGCTACGGGAGGCGGGCCCTGGAGCTCGCGGACTCGGCGGCGGAGGCCGCTCCGGTCGCCGGGCCGCGTCTGGTCGCGTTCCTGCGCGGGCAGCAGGCGCACGGTGCGGCGATGGTCGGGGACAGGCGGCAGGCCTTCGCCCGGCTCCGGGAGGCCGAGGAGGCGCTGGCCAGGGCGGACGACCGGAGGGAGTCGGTCGGCGGGTACGACCGGACGGCGTACCTCTTCCACGTCGCGCACGTGCTGAACGAGACCAAGGACGTCGCGGGGTCGGTCCGCACGCTGCGGGAGTCGATCCGGTTCCAGCCGGCGCAGGAACGACAGGGGCGTCTGCACGCGTACGGGCTGCTCGCGCAGCGGCAGTTGTCGATCGGGCACGTGGAGGCGGCGTGCGAGTCGTGGGGGAGGTTCCTCGACGAGTACGAGGTGCTCTCGTCGGCGCGCGGGGACGAGCACTTCGAGCTGATGAACCTCCGGCTGGGCCCGTACGGCACGGTGCGGGCGGTCCGCGACCTGAGGGAACGCGCCCGGGAGGTGGGCGCGCTCAAGGGGTGAGGGGCGTGCGCGTACGCGGTCAGGCGGTGCCCCCGCGGGCCGCCTCGCGGCGGTGTTCCAGCCAGGTGCGGCTCAGGTCGTCCCAGACGCCTTGGTAGCGGGTGAAGACCTCGCCGAGCTGGTCGAAGGTGAGCTCGTCGGCGGCGGTTGACGCCACGAGGTATTCGAGGTCGTCGCCGAGCCGCCGGAACCGGTACTGGGCCTCCTCCATCAGTACGGAGCGGGACCGCCAGTTGAAGAACGGCTCGACGGCTCCCAGCAGTGTCACCAGTGCCACGCACGCCAGGGCCAGGCCGGTCCAGGGGTTGAGGTTCTGCAGGCCGAGGACGACGGTGGAGGCGGCGGACAGGACCAGGGCCGCCACCTTGGTGGCGGCGGCACCCCGGCCGAACCGCCTCTTGCGGGTGCGGGCGTAGTCGTCGCCCTGGCGGATCTTGTCCAGCAGGAGGGCTGCCGTCTCGCTCGGGCTGAGGCCGATGGCTGGCCCGTTCTCCGGCTGCACTGATCCCCCAAAGTCCGTTCCTCGTGTTGCGGTTCACCGCCCGATAGCCCTATCACACGAGATGACCGGGAAGGCCGCCGCCCGGTGTCGGCCTACGGGGCGGACGGGGTCGACGCGTTGAATTCGGCCGTCGGGGTCGCGAAGTGCCAGGCCAGGTCTCGGGTCTGGCAGGCGGCGAGGACCGTTTCGGGGGTTTCGATCATCCGGACGCCGAGGGTGTCGCCGTTCGGGCCGAACTCGAACCTCATCACCGTGCGGGAGTCGAAGAGCCAGAAGTCGAAGTCCGGCAGGCCGTGCCGCACGGCGTCGGAGCGGGTGAGGTTGCGGATGTCCTCGCCCGCCTCGACGTTCCCCGCGCCCGTGGCCAGCAGGTAGCGCTGGCCGTCGGTGGCGGGGGTGTCGACGAGCCGGACGCGTTCGAAGCGCTTGCCGGCCTCGGCGGCCTTCCGGACGAGGGCGTGCCAGGGGACGTCGGGTTCGTAGCCGAACGCCGCGCCCGCCCGCCAGCGCTCCCACCGCTCGCCCGCGCGGTCCACGGCGTACGACCGCTGCGTCTCCAGCCGCCAGGCGGTGTGCTCGAACTCCTCGAAGTGGTGGACGACTGCGTCGAAGGGGATCAAGGGGGCCATGCGCTGCTCCGTCCCGGGGCTGGTCAGGGGCTCCAGGATGGCGGGCGGCCGCACGGGGGAGGGGGGAGCGCGGCAAACTGCCCCGATTCCGCCGCGCGTGGCCGGTTCTCGCGGACCGCGGGCCGGGACGCCTCGGCGTTGATGTGAAAAGTATGACGAGAGTGGGTTTATGTGCCGGGGCGACGGCGGGTGGCCCGTAATCTGGCTCCGTGGTCCGTAATCCGAGCAGCAGCGCCCCGAAAGTCGCCCTGTCCACCGCCTCCGTCTACCCGGAGTCCACGGCGACGGCCTTCGAGATCGCCGCCCGCCTCGGCTACGACGGCGTCGAGGTCATGGTCTGGACGGACCCGGTCAGCCAGGACATCGAGGCCCTGCGCCGGCTGTCGGACCACCATCAGGTGCCGATCCTCGCCGTGCACGCGCCCTGCCTGCTGATCACCCAGCGGGTGTGGTCCACCGACCCGTGGACCAAGCTCCAGCGGGCGCAGGCCGCCGCCGAGAAGCTGGGGGCGTCCACCGTCGTCGTGCACCCGCCGTTCCGGTGGCAGCGCCAGTACGCGCGCGACTTCGTCAGCGGGATCTGGCGGATGGCGGACGAGACCGACGTCCGGTTCGCCGTCGAGAACATGTACCCCTGGCGCTACCGCGACCGCGAGATGCTCGCGTACGCGCCCGAGTGGGACGTCACCAAGGACGACTACCGGCACTTCACCGTCGACCTGTCGCACACCGCCACCGCCCGCACCGACGCCTCCGCGATGATCGACCGGATGGGCGACCGCCTCGCCCACATCCACCTCGCCGACGGCAACGGCTCCGCCAAGGACGAGCACCTCGTCCCCGGGCGCGGTACGCAGCCCTGCGCCGAGCTGCTCACCGGCCTGGCCCGAAGCTCCTTCGACGGGCACGTCGTCATCGAGGTCAACACGCGGCGCGCGATGTCCGCCGCCGAGCGTGAGGCCGATCTCGCCGAGGCCCTGGCCTTCACCCGCCGCCACCTCGCCGCCCCGGCCGGGGACCGGCGGTGACCGGGCCCGTCCGGCGGCGCGGCCCCGGGCGGCCCCGCCAGGACGAGGCCGAGGAGGGTCCCGGCACCCAGGAGCGGATCCGCCTCGCCGCCCGCGAGGTGTTCGCGGAGCGCGGGTACGACAAGACCTCCGTGCGCGGCGTCGCGAAGGTGGCCGGGGTGGACCCGGCGCTGGTGCACCACTACTTCGGCAGCAAGGACGACCTGTTCGCCGCCGCCATCGAGGTCACCATGGAACCCGCCCTGGTGGTCCCGGCCGTCGTCGGCGAGGGCCCGGACGGCATCGGCGAGCGCCTGGCCCGCTACTTCCTGGGCGTGTGGGAGAACCCGGCCACGCGCGCGCCCCTGCTCGCCGTGATCCGCTCCGCGCTCACCCACGAGGCGGCCGCGAAGGTGCTGCGCACCCTGATCCTGCGCCGCGTCCTGGAGCGGGTGGCCGCCGACCTCGACGTCCCGGAGCCCACCTTCCGCGCCGAGCTGGCGGCCTCGCACCTGATCGGGATCGCCTTCGTGCGGTACGTCGTCCAGATGGAGCCCCTGGCGTCCGCGGACCCGGAGGAGATCGTGGCGCTGGTGGCCCCGACCCTCCAGCGCTACCTCACCGAGGCGTGAGCGGGCCGGGCGTGACCGAGGAGCGACCCTGCCGTCCCGGCATCCGGACCAGGTGTCCGGATCGCGGGCGTTGGGCGTAGCCTCGTAACCGAGCCATATCCGCAGTCGCGGCTGACCGTACGCGCAGCCGCACTCATGGGGAGTGAAACCGCATGCCCGAGCTGAGGTCCCGCACCGTCACCCACGGCCGCAACATGGCAGGCGCCCGTGCGCTGATGCGCGCGTCGGGCGTAGCGAGCGAGGACATCGGCAAGCCGATCATCGCGGTCGCCAACTCCTTCACCGAGTTCGTCCCCGGCCACACCCACCTGGCCCCGGTCGGCCGCATCGTCTCGGACGCCATCCGCGCCGCCGGCGCCATCCCGCGCGAGTTCAACACGATCGCCGTCGACGACGGCATCGCCATGGGCCACGCGGGCATGCTGTACTCCCTGCCCTCCCGCGACCTGATCGCGGACAGCGTCGAGTACATGGTCGAGGCGCACTGCGCCGACGCGCTGATCTGCATCTCCAACTGCGACAAGATCACCCCGGGCATGCTGATGGCCGCGATGCGCCTCAACATCCCCGTCGTGTTCGTCTCCGGCGGCCCGATGGAGGCCGGCCAGGCCACCCTCGTCGACGGCACCGTCCGCAAGCTCGACCTGATCGACGCCATGGTCGACGCCTCCAACGAGAACATCTCGGACGCGGACATCCTCCGCATCGAGGAGAACGCCTGTCCGACCTGCGGCTCGTGTTCTGGCATGTTCACCGCCAACTCGATGAACTGCCTCGCCGAGGCCATCGGCCTGGCCCTCCCCGGCAACGGCTCGGTCCTCGCCACGCACACCGCCCGCCGCGCCCTGTACGAGGACGCCGGCCGCACGGTCGTGGAGATCACCAAGCGCTACTACGAGGGCGGCGACGAATCCGTCCTGCCGCGCAGCATCGCCTCCCGCGAGGCCTTCGAGAACGCCATGGCCCTGGACATCGCCATGGGCGGCTCGACCAACACGATCCTGCACCTGCTGGCCGCCGCGCAGGAGGCGGGCCTGGACTACGACCTCAAGGACATCGACGCCGTCTCGCGCCGCGTCCCCTGCCTGGCCAAGGTCGCCCCGAACGTCGCCCCCGGCGGCACGTACTACATGGAGGACGTGCACCGCGCCGGCGGCATCCCCGCCATCCTCGGCGAGCTGCACCGCGGCGGCCTCCTCAACAAGGACGTCACCACCGTCCACTCCCAGGGCCTGGACGACTGGCTCGCGAAGTGGGACGCCCGCTCCGGCACGGCCTCCGAGGAGGCCATGGAGCTGTGGCACGCGGCCCCCGGCTGCAAGCGCTCCGCCACCGCCTTCTCCCAGTCCGAGCGCTGGGAGACCCTCGACCTCGACGCCGAGGGCGGCTGCATCCGCTCCGTGGAGCACGCGTACTCCAAGGACGGCGGCCTCGCGGTGCTGCGCGGCAACATCGCGGCCGACGGCTGCGTCGTGAAGACGGCCGGCGTCGACGAGTCGATCTGGACCTTCGAGGGCCCGGCGGTCGTCTGCGAGTCGCAGGACGAGGCCGTGGACAAGATCCTCCGCAAGGAGATCCAGCCCGGTGACGTCGTCGTCATCCGCTACGAGGGCCCGCGCGGCGGCCCCGGCATGCAGGAGATGCTCTACCCGACGTCGTTCCTCAAGGGCCGCGGCCTCGGCAAGGTCTGCGCGCTGGTGACGGACGGCCGCTTCTCCGGCGGCACCTCCGGCCTGTCCATCGGCCACGCCTCCCCGGAGGCGGCCTCGGGCGGCGACATCGCGGTCGTCGAGGACGGCGACCGGATCCGCATCGACATCCCGAACCGCTCGATCGAGCTCCTGGTCGACGAGGCCACGCTGGCCGCCCGCCACGCGGCCCTCGGCGGCGTCTACGCCCCGAAGACCCGCGTCCGCACGGTCTCGGCGGCGCTGCGCGCGTACGCGGCGATGGCCACCAGCGCCGACAAGGGCGCGGTCCGCGACGTCTCGAAGCTGGGCTAGTACCGGAGCCGGGCTGGTCCCGGAGCGACCCCGCCGGGCTGATCACCGCCCGGCGGGGTTCTTCACGCCGCCTTCCGGATGCGCCGGGCCCCGTCCGGCGGCGCCGGCGTCACCACCCGGCGGGGTTCCTCGCGTCCTGGGCGAACACCGTGCCGTCCGGCGCCGACGAGTACACCCGGCCGTCGGCGACGACCGGCGCGGGGAGGGCGGCGGTGACGGTGCCCTGGGTGGCGGGCATCCGCGGCTTGGTCTGGCCGACGAGCCTGCCCGCGCCGGCGTCGACGGCGAGGAGGCGGCCGTCCGAAGCGGACAGGTAGACCCGTCCGTCCGCGAACACCGGCCGGGAGGCGTACGCCGCGCCCGTCTCCAGCCGCCACAGCTCCTTCTCCTCGCCGATCGCCACGAGGCCGCCCCGCGTGCCGAAGGCGTACACCGTCCCGTCGGGGCCCACCGTCGCGTCCACCTCGTACAGCGGGGCCGACAGCTGTACCCGGCGTATGGCGTGGGTGACCAGGTCCACCCGTACGATCCCGACCGCTCTGACGCCGGCGGAGGCGTTGTCGAGCAGGTACAGCGCGCCGCGGGCCACTCCGATCGGCCGCAGCTCTCCGGAGGTCCGGGTCTGCCGGCGCACGGCACCGGTGGCCGGATCGATCTCGCTGAGCTGCGTCGCGGCGCCGTCGGCGTCGGCCGTCACGGTGTAGAGCAACGGCGCGCCCGCCGCTCCGGCCCCGCCCCACCACACCGACCCGGCGCCGGCGATGTGGCGGCTCCACCTCTGGGCCCCGCCGGCTCCGTCGAGGGCGGTGACCGTGCCGTCCGCCGCCACCGTGACCACGTACGGGCCCGCGGTCACCACGCGCGTGCCGCCGGCCAGCTTCCGCTGCCAGCGCTCGGCGCCCGTGCCCGGCTCCAGCGCCTGGAGCAGCTGGCTGCCGGGTGCCAGCACCACGACCGATCCGGCCGAGTACGACGGTGCGGTGCTGCTGGACACGCCGAAGGGGGGCACGTTCGCGCGTACCGTCCAGGCCGTCGAACCGTCGGCCGGGCCGAGCCGGGCGCCCGCCAGCCCCGGCCCCGAGCAGAACAGGCCGCCGGCCGCCGCCGAGCAGGACACCGGGGGCGCGCCCGGTGAGGCCGACCACGGGGTGAACGCCGTGTCCGGCCGCGCCGACGCGTGGGCGCCGGGCCGGCCCGGCGCGTCGGTGCCGGCGGCCGACCACAGGTACCCGCCGACCGCCCCCGCCGTGAGCAGGACCCCCAGCCCGGCCGCCAGCAGCGCCGGCCGGATCCGGCGCCGGCGCGCGGCGGGCGGCGGCTCCGGCGGGATCAGCTGCCGCCGGTGGGTCGGCTCCTCCGGCTCCTCGACCGCCGCCGGCCGCCGTGGCTGCGGTATGAACGCCTGCGTGTCCTCGCCCGTCGGGTACGCCACGGCGCGCATCTCCGCGATCAGCGCCTCGGCGGTCGGCCGCTCGCCCGGGTCCTTCGCCAGGCACCGCGCCACGATCGGCACCAGCCGGGCCGGCAGCCCCGTCAGATCAGGCTCGCTGTGCACGACCTGGTACGCCACGAGGTAGTGGCTGTCGGAGTCGAAGGGCCCGCGCCCGGTCGCCGCGTGCACCAGCACCGCGCCCAGCGCGAACACGTCCGCCGCCGTCCCCACCTCGCGCGGCCGCTGGAACTGCTCCGGCGCCATGAACGGCGGGGTCCCGATCAGCTTGCCGGTCTCGGTCCGCAGGTCGCTGTCGGCCGGGCGCGAGATGCCGAAGTCGATGACCCGCACCCCGTCCGGCGCCATCAGCACGTTGCTCGGCTTGAGGTCCCGGTGCACCACCCCGGCCCGGTGGATGTCCCGCAGCGCCTCCGCCAGACCGGCCGCGAGCCGGGTCAGCTCGACGGCGTCGAGCACCCGCTCCCGCACCCGCTCGGAGAGGGTCGGCGCGTCGATGAACAGGGTGGCCATCCACGGCCGCTCGGCATCCGGATCGGCGTCGACGACGGGCGCGGTGAAGGCCCCGCTCACCCGCCGGGCGGCCGCGACCTCCTGGCGGAAGCGCGCACGGAACTCCGGGTCCACGGCGTGCTGCGCGTGCACGACCTTGACGGCGAGTTTCAGCCCCGAGCTGGAGGCGGCCAGATGGACGACGCCCATGCCGCCGGAGCCGAGCACGGATTCGAGCCGGTACTGCCCGGCGTACTCCGGAAACCCGGCGTAGTCCGCGCGCCGCGACTGCACCGCTCACCACCCCCGACGGAGCCTAGCCGATGGCCCATGGCAACATCCAAGGGCTTGCTACCCTGCGCGCGTTGCGCGGTGCAACACCCATGGGGGGAGACAAAACATGTCCGTAGAGAACGAATCAAGCCAAGTCCAGAGCCTCTCCGGCGACGCCGGACCGACCTTCCCGACCGCACCCGGCTACCGGGTCAACGTCCGCAGCGGACCGGGCACCAACTACGCGATCATCGACTCCATCCCGGTCGGCGGTTACGTCACCATCCGCTGCCAGTGCCCCGGCACGACCGTCTCGGGCCCGTACGGGACGACGGACCTCTGGGACTGCGTCGGCAACGGCCGCTTCGTCTCCGACGCCTACGTCCACACCGGCTCCGACGGCTACGTCGCCGGCCGCTGCGGCTGACGCCGTAGCCGGACGGTCACCCGTTCTGCCAGGTGAGACACCCCCGGCGGGCCGCCCCGCCGGGGGGATAATCGCGGATGTGAGCGAAGAGCAGCGAGACCAGAGCACCCCCGCCGGCCCGGCCGAGCCGCCCGCCGGGCCGCAGCCCGAGCCGATCCGGTTCTTCGGCACGAGCTGGGTGGACCACGACAACGGCTACGCCCTGCGCCGCGCCGGCCTGGCCGCCGGCTCGCTCCTCGCCGCCGCGGTCGGCGCCTACCTGCTGCGCCTCGCCTACGAGGGCCTGGAGATCGGCAACGTCGGCCCGTTCCTCAGCATCTCCGTGATCGTGCTGTTCGCGATCGCCACGGCCATCGCCTTCGCCAAGACCTGGGAGTCCTTCGGCCGCCGCCCCGCCCCGTCCTCCGACGAGGCCGCCCTCAAGGGCCTGAAGGCGATCGGCTTCATCGGCTCCCTCCTGGCGTACTTCCTGCGCAGCCTCACCGAGGCCCCCGGCGAGAGGCTCCACCGCGCCGAGTACGAGCGCGCCGCCGCCGAGTACGACCGCCGCCGCAGCTCCCGTACGGGCAACCCGGCCGCCCGCCGCCGCCCCAAGCGCAAGAAGTAGCCCCGGCCCCGCGACACCTGTAACGACCGGCTCCGGGCCGATTGACGCCCCGGCACCGCCAGGAGCATTATTCATCACATGGTGAATAACTCGCCGGAGGAGCCCCCTCCCGCCGTCCACGCCCACGACCTCACCGTCCGCCGCGGCACCGGCCGCACCCCCCGCACCGTCCTCGACCGCATCGCCTTCGACGTCCCCCGCGGCCGCATCACCGGCCTCCTCGGCCCCTCCGGCTGCGGCAAATCCACCCTCATGCGCACCGTCGTCGGCACCCAGGCCCACGTCACCGGCACCCTCGACGTCCTCGGCCGCCCCGCCGGCCACCCCGAACTCCGCGCCCGGCTCGGCTACGTCACCCAGGCCCCCTCCGTCTACGACGACCTCACCGTCCGGCAGAACCTCGACTACTTCGCCGCCGTCCTCGACCCCGGCCGCGCAGCCGCCGACCGCCGCCGCGCCGCCGTCGAACGCGCCATCGCCGACGTCGACCTCACCAGCCGCACCACCGCCCTCGCCGGAAACCTCTCCGGCGGCCAGCGCAGCCGCGTCTCCCTCGCCGTCGCCCTCCTCGGCACCCCCGAACTGCTCGTCCTCGACGAACCCACCGTCGGCCTCGACCCCGTCCTGCGCCGCGACCTCTGGAACCTCTTCCACGAGATCACCGCCGCCCGGGGCGTCACGATCCTCGTCTCCTCCCACGTCATGGACGAGGCCGAGCGCTGCCACGACCTGCTCCTCATGCGCGAAGGCCGGATCCTCGCCCAGGACACCCCCGAAGCCCTCCGCACCCGCACCGGCGCCGCCACCGTCGAGGAGGCCTTCCTCCGCCTCGTCGACGAGGCCAACGCCAACGCCGACGCCGACGCCAACGCCAAGGCCAACGCCCGCACCCACGCCCGCACCGAAGACCTCACCCGGGAGACCCAGCGATGAACGGCGCCCGCACCCTCGCCACCGCCGCCCGCGTCCTGCGCCAGCTGCGCCACGACCCGCGCTCCATCGCCCTGATGCTGCTGGTCCCCGTCCTGATGCTGACCCTGCTCCGCTACGTCTTCGACGGCAGCCCGCGCACCTTCGACAGCATCGGCGCGTCCCTCCTCGGGATCTTCCCCCTCATCACGATGTTCCTCGTGACCTCCATCGCCACCCTCCGCGAACGCACCTCCGGCACCCTCGAACGCCTCCTCGCCATGCCGCTGGGCAAGGGAGACCTCATCGCCGGCTACGCCCTCGCCTTCGGCGCCGTCGCCGTCGTCCAGTCCCTCCTCGCCACCGGCCTCGCCCTGTGGGTCCTCGGCCTCGACATCACCGGCTCCGCCTGGCTGCTGCTCCTCGTCGCCCTGCTCGACGCCCTCCTCGGCACCGCCCTCGGCCTGTTCGTCTCCGCCTTCGCCGCGTCCGAGTTCCAGGCCGTCCAGTTCATGCCGGCCGTGATCTTCCCGCAGCTGCTCCTGTGCGGACTCTTCGCCCCGCGCGGCACCATGCAGCCCGTCCTCGACGGCATCTCCGACGTCCTGCCCATGTCCTACGCCGTCGACGGCATGACCCAGGTCCTCACCCACACCGACATGACCGCCGACTTCGTCCGCGACACCGTCATCGTCGCCGCCTGCGCCCTGCTCGTCCTCGCCCTCGGCGCCGCCACCCTCCGCCGCCGCACGCCCTGACCACGGAGCGGACACCCCGCTCCCCCGCACGCGGACGGGTGCAAGGATGAGGGCGTGAGTCCTGAAGGTTCGTTCGTTCGGCGAGGTGAATAGGGCATGACCCAGACAGTCGCGGTCCTCGGTACCGGCAAGATCGGCGAGGCCCTGCTCAGCGGGATGATCCGCGGCGGGTGGCCGGCCGGCAAGCTGCTCGTCACCGCCCGCCGCCCCGAACGCGCCGCCGAGCTCCACAGCCGCTACGGCGTCGAGGCCGTCAGCAACGCCGAAGCGGCCAAGCGCGCCGACACCCTCATCCTCACCGTCAAGCCGCAGGACATGGGCAAGCTCCTCGAAGAGCTCGCCCCCCACGTCCCCGCCGACCGCCTGGTCATCAGCGGCGCCGCCGGCATCCCCACCGCCTTCTTCGAGGAGCGGCTCGCCCCCGGCACCCCCGTCGTCCGCGTCATGACGAACACCCCCGCCCTCGTCGACGAGGCCATGTCCGTCATCTCGGCCGGCAGCCACGCCACCGCCGCGCACCTCGCCCACGCCGAGGAGATCTTCGGCGGCGTCGGCAAGACCCTGCGCGTCCCCGAGTCCCAGCAGGACGCGGCCACCGCCCTCTCCGGCTCCGGCCCCGCCTACTTCTACTTCCTCGTCGAGGCCATGACCGACGCGGGCATCCTCCTCGGACTGCCCCGCGCCCAGGCCCACGACCTCATCGTCCAGGCCGCCATCGGCGCCGCCGTGATGCTCCGCGACAGCGGCGAGCACCCGGTCAAGCTCCGCGAGGCCGTCACCTCCCCGGCCGGTACGACGATCAACGCCATCGTCGAACTGGAGAAGCACGGCGTGCGCGCGGCCCTCATCGCCGCCCTCGAAGCGGCCCGCGACCGCAGCCGCGAACTCGCCACCGGCAACAGCTGAGACGGGGGAGGGGCCCCGGCCGGGCCCCTCCGCCCTCCCTCACGCGGGCAGCAGCCCGATGGCCTCGTACGCCCGGTCCACCACCGGCCGCGCGAGACCCCGCGCCCGCTCGGCCCCCTCCCGCAGCACCCGCTCCACCTCGCCCGGGTCGGACGCCAGCTCGGCGTGCCGCTCCTGCAGCGGCCGCAGCAGCTCCACCACCGCCTCGGCCACGTCCCGCTTCAGCGGCCCGTACTGCGCGTACTCCCCGGCGAGCTTCTCCGGGTCGCCGCCCGTACAGGCGGCCAGCACGTCCAGCAGGTTCGCCACCCCGGGCCGCGCGGCCCGGTCGTAGACGACCCCGCCCTCGCCGCTGTCCGTCACGGCCCGCATCACCTTCTTGGTGATCACGGCCGGCTCGTCGAGGAGGTAGACGACGCCGGCGGTGTTCTCACTGGACTTCCCCATCTTCGACGTCGGGTCCTGGAGGTCCATGACCCGCGCGCCGACGGCGGGCAGCGTCGCCCTGGGCACGGTGAAGGTGTGCCCGTACCGCTGGTTGAACCGCACGGCCAGGTCCCGGGTCAGCTCCACGTGCTGGCGCTGGTCCTCGCCCACCGGCACCTCGTCCGCCGCGTAGGCCAGGATGTCGGCGGCCATCAGCACGGGATACGTCAGCAGCGACAGCCGTACGCCCTGACCGGCGGCCTCCGCCTTCGCCGCCTTCTCCCGGTACTGGATCATCCGCCGGAGCTCCCCGTCGGTGGCGGTGCACTCCAGCAGGTAGGACAGCCGGGTGTGCTCGGCGACGTGGCTCTGGACGAAGAGGGTGCACCTGCGTGGATCCAGCCCGGCGGCGAGGAAGAGCGTGGCGTTCTGCCGGGTGAGCCGCCGCAGCCGCGCCGGATCGTGCTCCACGGTCAGGGCGTGCAGGTCGACGACGCAGAACAGCGCGTCCGTGGGCGTGTGCTCGGCCTGGACCCACTGCCGCAGGGCCCCCAGGTAGTTGCCCAGCGTCAGGTGCCCGGACGGGGTGATCCCGCTGAAGATCCTCGTCATGTCCTGTCTCTCCCTCATGTCCTGCGGTGTGGTGTGAGTCGCCGGTCCGCCGCGTCGGGCGGCCGGGTCACTCCCAGGAGGGGGAGGAAAACGAAACGGCCGCCGGGTGGCGGCGGCCGTGAGCGCATGCGTGCTCGTGTCGGAGGTCGGCCGCCGTCAGGCGGGCCACCAACGAAGAGTGAGCTCGGGTGCATGCGTGGTCATGGGAAGCAGCGTAGCCCTCGGGAGGTGTGGACGGCGTGAGATTCGGAGGACTGACGGGGTGGGCCGGGTGGGGTTGACACGCCCGTTCCAGATCCGTAAGGTTCTTCGAGTTGTCCGAAGTGAGCGCCGACTCCGGTCGGTCCCCGGGCAGCCATCCCGCACTACACATTCGAACGTACGACGTACTCCGTCGTCTCGTTTTCATGCGTATTTGCGAATGAGGAATCCGCGTTCCAGGACGCAGCCGCCGATTGGCTTCGGGGGCAAGGAATCCGCTACTGTCTCACTCGCCGGAAGGGCCCAACAGCCCCAAAGGCAAATCCCGCTGACTGGGAGTCAGGCCCGAAAGGATCTGATAGAGTCGGAACCGCCGGAAAGGAAAAGCGCGAAAGCGAAGGACCTGGAAAGCAAGCGAGAAAGACTCTGATAGAGTCTGAATCGCAAGAACGAAAGCCCGGAGGAAAGCCCGAGAGGGTGAGTACAAAGGAAGCGTCCGTTCCTTGAGAACTCAACAGCGTGCCAAAAATCAACGCCAGA
>NZ_JBFBGN010000161.1:0-13967 GCF_040684675.1 Streptomyces sp. NPDC089915
CGATCTTGGGCCGCTGCGCCCAGGCCGCCGGCGGCGCCGGACTGGTGACGGCTCTCGCCCCGCGCAGCGGCGCCGCCGCCCCCGCTCAGCCCTCCGGCCGCCGCCGCGCGAGCACCCGCGCCCCCACCACCCCCGGCACCAACGGCCCGCCCTCCACGGCACCCTGATCCGGCGCCACGTCCCCCTCCACCGCAACCTCCCCGGCCGGCACCTCCACAGCCCCCGCGACCTCCGCAGGAGCAGCGGCCTCCGCACCCGCCCCCGGAGCACCCTCCGGAGCCGCCTCGGGGCCCGCCTCCGGGCCCGCCTCCACCCCACCCGCGGGAGCGACGATCGGCAACGCCGCCTCCCGCAACACCGCCCACCGCAACTCCCGCACCCCCGAGTCGTGCCACGCGTCCCCGCCCACCGCACCCCCGGCGGAGCCGACCGGCCGGTTGCGGAACCCGTGCACCCCCACCGCCACCGGCACCGCCAGCACCGCCACCCACGCCGCCGCGGCCGCGCCCGCCGCCCACCACACCGGCCCGAACGCCGCCAGCGCCCGCGTCCCCAGCGCCCCCGCCGACGCCGCCGCCAGCCCGGCCATCGCCAGCCCGCACACCACCGCCCCCAGCACCGCCGTCAGCGCGGTCTCCCCGTACGAGACCTCCCGCGCCCGCCGCACCGCGAACCACCCCACCACCAGCCCCGCCGCCACCGGCACCCCGGCCGCCGCCCAGGTCAGCGGCGTCCCCGCCCCCTCCGGCGGCAGCGCCGCCAGCAGCGGGAACCTCGGCAGGGCCGCCGCCCCCTCGAAGCCGAGCGGGGTCGCCGTCGCCCCCGTCCCCACCGCGAACCCGGGCCCCAGCCCGTACGCGGCACCCCACACCACCGCGTTCGGCACCAGCGTCACGGCCAGCAGCAGCACCGCGAACCGCCCCGACCACACCCCGGTCAGCGTCAGGAACGAGGACTGCACCTCCCCCGCGTGCCACACCAGCGAGGCCCCGACCAGCACCGCGCCCCCGCACAGCAGGACGAGCGCCCCCGCCGCGCCCGAGCGCAGCGCCAGCGCGTACCGCGGCCGGGCCACCGCCCGGCGCACGCTCCCCGGGACCCAGCCCGGCAGCGGCCCCGTCGGACGCCCCTTCGCCGACCACACCCCGCCCGCCGCGGCGAACACCGCCACCAGCGGAAGGTGCCAGGCGGCGCTGATCGGGTCGGCCGGCATCGGCCCGCCGGCCGCGTACAACGTGGCGAGCGCGCCCACGGCCAGGTAGCCGCAGAGCACGGCGGAGAACACCGCGCTCGCCGGCAGCACCTCCTCCGCCTCCGCGTCCGTCCTCCGGCCGACCCCGGACGCGCTGCCCAGCCGGGCCGCCCGCCGCATCAGCAGCACGGGCAGCGCCACCAGCAGCAGCGGGGTCACGCCGACGGGCGCGGGCACCCCGGAGAGGGTGTCGTAGCGGACGAGTTCGGTCCCGTGGGCCATCAGCCACAGCCCGGCGGCGAGGTGCAGCGCCCCGCCGGGGCCGCTGTCGGGGTAGGGGGAGCTGATCCACAGCACGATCACGAGCACGGCGAGGAAGCCGAGCCCCAGTCCTGCGGCCACGGCGCCGCCCAGCACGCAGGCGGCGGCCGCCGGTGAACGGCGCGGCGCCCGGGCCTGCGGGGCCGCCGGCAACGGGGCCCCGCGTTCGATCACTTGGGTCACACCGTCATGGTGCCAACGACACGCGCTATGGGTGAGTAACAGGCGATTGTCCGTTGTGTCGCCCAATATACGTTTATGTACTTTATCGCCCAGTGCTGTGCTGCCAGGTCGCGGGGAGTGTGACATGACACCAGACGTCGAGACGGGCTCCCACTCGGAGCGGGGCCTGCCGCCCCCCAAGGAGCGCCGCCGGCTGCGCGAGTCGGGCGAGCTGACGCACGAACAGGTCGCTTCGGAGCTGGGGGTCACCGCCGGCACGGTCCGCTCGTGGGAGACGGGCCGTACGGAGCCGGGCGCGCGCTCGCGCGAGGCGTACGCGGACCTCCTGGACCGCCTCGCGCGCGCGGGCGCGAGCCGGCCGGCCGCCGGGCCGAACACCCGCCCCCGCCGCGCCGCGAAACGCGCCCCGAAGCCCCCGTCCGCCCCGCCCCGCCACTCCCCCGCCCACCCCGCCGGCGCCCCGGCGGCGGACACCCTCCGGGCCCACCCGACGGACCCCCCGCCACCCCCCGCCCCGCCGACGACCACCCCCCGGACCCACCCGACGGACCCCCCGCCGCCCCCCGCCCCGGCGGCGGACACCCCCCAGACCCACCTCACGGCGGACACCCCGTCAGCCCCCGCCGCCCACCGCCCCGTCACGCCCCCGGAGCCCCCCGCCCCCTCCTGGGCCCTGAGGGACGCCCCGGCGCCGCCCCCCGCCCCGGACCCTCCGGCCCACCCCCCGGCGGACCCCGCCCCCGCGGCCGCCGACGCGCCGGAGCAGCGGGCGGCGGCCGGCGACGGGGCGCACGCCGCGCCGCCGCCCGAGCCCGCACACCCTCCCGGCGGGGTGCGGCGGCCGGCGCGGCCCGCCGAGGCGTTCGACGCGCTGTACGGCTACTCCGCCCCCTCCCTGGTCCGCCAGGTCTACCTCCTGACGGGCCGTCGCGGCCTAGCGCAGGAGTCCGTGGAGCGGGCGTTCCGTCAGGCCTGGGCGCAGTGGCCCGAGGTGGCCACCGACCCCGACCCCGTGGGCTGGGTACGCGCGGCCGCGTACGAGTACGCGCTCTCCCCCTGGCGCAGGCTCCGCCGGGCGCACCGGACCCTCGGCCGCCCCGACAAGGCCCCCGCCGACCCCAACGACCGCATCCTGCTGGGCGCCCTGCTGGCCCTGCCGCCCGCCCACCGCCGGACCGTGCTGCTCTACGACGGCGTCGGCCTCGACCTGCCCGACACGGCCGCCGAGACCGAGGCCAGCACCCCCACCACCGGCAACCGGCTGCTCCACGCCCACGCCGACCTCGCCGCCCGCCTCCCCGGGCTGGCCGGCGTCCCCCCGGAGCAGCAGTCGGCCGTGCTGCGGGCGTGGCTCGGCGCGGTGCGGCCCGCCGTGCCGCTGGATCCGCCCCCGGCGGCCAGCGTCCGCACGGTCAGCGAGCTCCGCGCCCGGCGCTGGGCGCGGGCCGCGCTGGTCCTGACCGCGGTGATCGCCGTCGCGACCGGGTACACCACCGTCACCGCGCCGGACCACTACGTGGCGCCGGTCGCGCCGGGCACCGGGGTCTCCGGGGTCCCGGCGCTGGCCGGCCCGCCCCGGGTGACCGAGACGAGCCGGGCCCTCCAGGACAAGCTCCGCGCCGATCCGGCGGCCGGCCCCCACCGGATCCACCCGTCGCTGGAGTGAGCGGCCGGCCCGGAAGCCGGAAAAGGGCGTGGCCCGCACCCCGAGGGGTGCGGGCCACGCCCGTACAGCGGTACTGCCGGGAGATCCCGAGCGCCTACTTCGCGGCTTCGAGGATCTCGCGCGCGAGCTTGGCCGTCTCGGTCGGCGTCTTGCCGACCTTGACGCCGGCGGCCTCGAGGGCCTCCTTCTTGGCCTGTGCGGTGCCAGAAGAGCCGGAGACGATGGCGCCGGCGTGGCCCATGGTCTTGCCCTCGGGGGCGGTGAAGCCCGCGACGTAGCCGACGACCGGCTTGGTGACGTTCTTCGCGATGAAGTCCGCCGCACGCTCCTCGGCGTCGCCGCCGATCTCGCCGATCATGACGATGAGCTCGGTCTCCGGGTCGGCCTCGAAGGCCTCCAGGGCGTCGATGTGCGTGGTGCCGATGACCGGGTCGCCACCGATGCCGACGGCGGAGGTGAAGCCGATGTCGCGCAGCTCGTACATCATCTGGTAGGTCAGCGTGCCGGACTTGGACACGAGACCGATCTTGCCGGGCTTGGTGATGTCGCCCGGGATGATGCCGGCGTTGGACTGGCCGGGGGTGATCAGACCCGGGCAGTTCGGGCCGATGATGCGGGTCTTGTTGCCCTTGGCGGTCGCGTACGCCCAGAAGGCGGCGGAGTCGTGCACCGCGATGCCCTCGGTGATGACGACGGCCAGCGGGATCTCGGCGTCGATGGCCTCGACGACGGCGGCCTTGGCGAAGGCCGGCGGGACGAAGAGGACGGAGACGTTGGCGCCCGTCTTCTCCATCGCCTCGGCGACGGAGCCGAAGACCGGGACCTCGGTGCCGTCGAAGTCGACGGTCGTGCCGGCCTTGCGCGGGTTCACGCCGCCGACGATGTTGGTGCCGTCAGCCAGCATCAGCTTGGTGTGCTTCATGCCCGTGGCACCGGTCATGCCCTGGACGATGACCTTGCTGTCCTTGTTGAGGAAGATAGCCATGTGAGTCTGTGACCTCTGCCCTTACTTCGCAGCCGCGAGCTCGGCGGCCTTGTCGGCCGCACCGTCCATGGTGTCCACGCGCTGCACCAGCGGGTGGTTGGCGTCCGAGAGGATCTTGCGACCCAGCTCGGCGTTGTTGCCGTCGAGGCGGACGACCAGCGGCTTGGTGACCGCCTCGCCCTTGTCCGCGAGCAGCTGGAGGGCCTGGACGATGCCGTTGGCGACCTCGTCACAGGCGGTGATGCCACCGAAGACGTTGACGAAGACGGACTTGACGTCCGGGTCGCCGAGGATGATCTCGAGACCGTTGGCCATGACGGCGGCGGAGGCGCCACCGCCGATGTCCAGGAAGTTGGCGGGCTTGACGCCGCCGTGGTTCTCACCGGCGTACGCGACGACGTCGAGGGTGCTCATGACGAGACCCGCGCCGTTGCCGATGATGCCGACCTCACCGTCGAGCTTGACGTAGTTGAGGTTCTTCTCCTTGGCGGCGGCCTCGAGCGGGTTCGCGGCCGCGTGGTCCACGAACTCCTCGTGACCCGGCTGGCGGAACTCGGCGTTCTCGTCCAGGGAGACCTTGCCGTCGAGGGCCAGGATGCGGCCGTCCTTGGTCTTGACCAGCGGGTTGACCTCGACGAGGAGCGCGTCCTCGGCGACGAAGGTCTTCCACAGGGTCACCATCGCCTCGGCGACACCCTCGGCCACGTCGGCCGGGAACTTCGCCAGGGCCACGATCTCGCGGGCCTTGACGATGTCGACACCGTCAACCGCGTTGACCGGAACCTTCGCGAGGGCCTCGGGGGTCTTCTCCGCGACCTCCTCGATGTCCATGCCGCCCTGCACCGAGGCCATGGCCAGGAAGGTGCGGTTGGTGCGGTCGAGGAGGTACGAGACGTAGTACTCCGCCTCGATCTCCGGGGACAGCTCGGCGATCATCACCTTGTGGACCGTGTGGCCCTTGATGTCCATGCCGAGGATGTCCGTCGCGCGGGCGACGGCCTCGTCCGCGTTGGCGGCGAGCTTGACGCCGCCGGCCTTGCCGCGGCCGCCGACCTTCACCTGGGCCTTGACGACCGACTTGCCGCCCAGCTTCTCGGTGGCCTCGCGAGCCGCCTCAGGCGTGTCGATCACTTCACCGGCCAGCACCGGTACACCGTGCTTGGCGAAGAGGTCCCTCGCCTGGTACTCGAACAGGTCCACGCGCGTCCGTCCCTTGTCTTCAAAGATTCGCAGTGATTCGCGGTTTGTCTGCTATCTGCGTGGGCGTGCCGCGGAGGGCAACGTGACGGCGCTGTCACTGGGTAGGCGCACACGGTGACCGTGGACGCGGCATGTCCGTCTCGCAGGTTATCCCCGAGGGCCGTAGGACCCTAAATCACAGATCACACCTGAGCGGTGATACCTGTCACAGATCGCCTCACCGCGGAACTGCGAGTTCGTGTGATCCGCCGATTCACGGCGGCCCCTCACGGGACCGGCAGGGGGCGCTTCTCCAGCGCGGCCGCCATCACCTCCGGGAACAGGTCGGGGGTGCAGGCGAAGGCCGGGGCGCCCAGTGCGGCGAGGGCCGCCGCGTGCTCGTGGTCGTAGGCGGGGGCGCCCTCGTCGGACAGCGCGAGCAGGGCCACGAACTCCACGCCGGCCGCCTTCATCGCGGCGACCCGCTTCAGCATCTCGTCGCGTATCCCGCCCTCGTAGAGATCACTGATCAGGACCACGACCGTGTCGGCAGGACGGGTGATCCTCGACTGGCAGTAGGCGAGGGCGCGGTTGATGTCGGTGCCGCCGCCGAGCTGGGTGCCGAAGAGGACGTCCACCGGGTCGTCGAGCCGGTCGGTGAGGTCGGCCACCGCCGTGTCGAACACGACCAGGCGGGTCGCTATCGACCGCATCGAGGCCAGCACCGCCCCGAAGACGGAGGCGTAGACGACGGACGCCGCCATCGAGCCCGACTGGTCGATGCAGAGCACCACCTCCTTCTTCACGGCCTGTGAGGCCCGGCCGTATCCGACGAGCCGCTCGGGCACGACCGTGCGGTGCTCGGGGAGGTAGTTCTTCAGGTTCGCGCGGATCGTCCGGTCCCAGTCGATGTCCCGGTGGCGGGGGCGGCTGATCCGGGCCGACCGGTCGAGCGCGCCCGTGAGGGTGGCCCGGGTCCGGGCCGCGAGGCGCTCCTCCAGCCGGTCGACCACCTTGCGGACGACGGCGCGGGCCGTCTCCCGCGTGGTGTCGGGCATGGCCTTGTTCAGCGACAGCAGGGTCCCGACCAGGTGCACGTCCGGCTCGACGGCCTCCAGCATCTCCGGCTCCAGCAGCAGCGCGGACAGGCCGAGCCGCTCGATGGCGTCCCGCTGCATGACCTGGACCACCGGGGCGGGGAAGTACGTACGGATGTCCCCGAGCCACCGCGCCACCCTCGGCGCGGACCCGCCGAGGCCCGCCGTCCGCTCCCCCGTCCCCCTGCCGTCGGCGTCGCCGGCTCCGGCTCCGTAGAGCGCGGCCAGCGCCCCGTCCATCGCGGCGTCGCGGCCGCTGAGCGTCCGGCCCGTCCCGTCGCCGTCACCGCCGCCGAGGACCATGCGCCAGCGCCGCAGCCGCTCGCCTCCGGCGGTCTCCACGCCGCTCTCCGTCATCTGCCGATCCCCTTCGACTCGTCGCCGCTGCGCGGGGCGTCTCCCCGCCCCGCCCTTTCTCCGTTTCCCGGGGCGGGCCCCGGACCCCGATACGGGCCGCTCCGCGCCCGGTGGGCTCAATCGCCGCGCGGGCGGGAATTTCGCTGCGCGAAATCCAGCCGCGCAGGCGATCGCCGAGCCCGGATCCAGCCCCGCCGGGGGCACCTCCCAGCGGTAGCCGAGGTCACGCCGCCCCCAGCAGCCGACGGGCCACCTCCGCCGCCGCGGACGCGCGGGCCGGGTCCAGGGCGGGGGCGAAGCCCTCGGGGGCCGGGCCGGCGCCGGTGGGGGTGGTCCGCCGGCCCGGGCCGCGGCGGGCCAGCTCGCCCAGGGTCCGCCGCACCCCCGGCTCGTACGCCCCGAACGTCCGCCGCAGCAGCGGCAGTACGTCGACGAAGGCCCGCTCGGGGACCGCCACCAGCCAGGCGTCGATCAGGCCCAGCAGCCGCTCGTCGTGGACCAGCAGCGTCCCGCCGCCGGAGCCGCCGCCCGCGAACCCCTCGATCCAGCCCGCCGCGTCGGCCGGCGGGACCGCCGGGGACAGGGCGAGCCCCATCAGGCGGGCCGTCTCCTCCGGCGGGAGCCGCCCGTCGTCCAGCAGCAGCCGCACGGCCCGGCCGCGTATCAGCCCGGGCACGGTCTCCCGCCCGGCCAGCCTCCGCAGCACGGCCGACCACCGCTCCCGCAGCCCCCCGTCCGCGTCGGCCAGCAGGGCGACCGCCCCGTGCACCCCTTCCAGATGGCCCCGCAGCTCCGCCGCCCCGTCGGCGTCGAGCCCGGCCGCGCAGGCCGGCGGCAGGGCCACGCAGATCCGCTCGGCCAGCCCGGCCGCGACCCTGCCGAGCGCCGCCGAGTCCGTACCCCGCACGTCCCCGTACCGCAGCGAACGGGCCAGCGCGGGCAGCGCCTTCGCCAGCCGCGCCACATCGGTGTCCAGCGCCGCCAGGTCGGCCAGGGCCCGCAGCACGGCGGGCAGGGCCCGAGACAGCCCGGCCAGCAGGCACCGCTCGGCCAGCGCCGTGACCTCCCCCAGCTCCCGGGCCCCCGCCGCCTCCGCCTCGGCCCTGGCGGCCGCCGCCCCGGGCACGGTGGTGCCCCAGATCCCCGCCTCGGCGACCCGCACCGACAGCTCCGGCTCCCAGCGCAGCCGCCAGGTCTCCCGGAAGGTGCCCGTCCCGCCCCGGGAGGCCGCGGGCACGCCCCAGTCGACCCCGAGCATCCGCAGCCGGTGCAGCAGCAGGGACTTGGCCGCGTCGGCCTCCTTGCGCAGGTCCAGCTCCAGTTCCCGGTCCCGGGCCTCCGCCTTGAGCCGCAGCGAGCGCTGCCGGCGGGTGAGGTCCCGCTGGAGCGGTACGGCGGGCGCCGCGTCCGGGACCTCGCCGAGCACGTCCCCGACGACGAGCCGGTCCTCGACCAGCGCGAGCGGTACGTCGGAGCCGTCGCACATCACGGCCCGCACCGCCTCCAGGGTCTCGGCGAGCCCGGGCACCGGCCGTCCCCGCACGGCCGCCAGGGTCTCGGCCAGCCGGACCGCCTCGATCACATGGGACGGGGAGACCTGCCGGTCCTCCTCCCGCAGCAGCCCGGCCACCTTGGTCAGCCACCGCTCGACCGGCCGGTCCCGGGCGGCGAACAGGTGCGCGTACCAGCCGGGAGAGGCGACGCCCGCGCCGTATCCGCCGGCCCGGGCGAGCCTGCGGTGGGTCCAGGGCACCCAGGTGGTCTCCACCTTGGTCCGCGGCAGCCCGGTGAGCAGCGCCCTGTCCGCGGCGACCGTCGCCCCGGCCCGCAGCGCCGGAACGTGCCAGGCGCCGCACACCACCGCGTAGTCGTCGCCGAACTCCCGGCGGGCGGCCCGCATCCGCTGCCGCATGTACGCCTCGCGGACCAGGTCGCGGGGGCGGTCGCCGTCCCGGTGGGCCTCGCGCAGGGCCCCCATGGCCTCTCCGAGGGCCGCGAAGGCGGCCAGCGGATCCCGCGCTCCGCCCCGGTGCTCGACCACGTCCTCCCACCAGTGCTCCGCGTCCTCGTACCCGGCGACTTCCGCGAGCACGGCGAGCGGATCCACGGGCGGCACGGCGGCACCGCCCTCCGCCTCCTCCCCCGGCCGGGCGGCGGCCCCCTCCCCCTCCGGTGCGGCCAGCGTGTGGGCGGCGGGGAGGTCGATGAAGCGGACCGGGACCTCCCTGGCCTGCGCCCAGCGGATGGCGACCCACTCCGGGGAGAAGCCGGCCAGCGGCCAGAACGCGGCCCGGGACGGATCGTCCGCCGCGTGCGCGAGCAGCGCCACCGGCGGGCGCATGCCCGGGTCGGCGGCGAGCGCGAGCAGCGCGTCCCCCTCGGGCGGGCCCTCGATCAGCACGGCCCGCGGCTGCGCCCGGTCCAGCGCGGCCCGCACCGCCCGCGCCGAGCCCGGGCCGTGGTGGCGGACCCCCAGCAGCAGCGGCCCCGCGCCCCGCGGGCTCATGCCGTCACCTCCCGGCAGGCGCGGTAGAAGTCCTTCCAGCCGTCCCGCTCGCGGACGACCGTCTCCAGGTACTCCTGCCAGACGACCCGGTCGGCGGCCGGGTCCCGGACGACGGCGCCGAGGATCCCGGCGGCCACGTCGGAGGGGCGCAGGACGCCGTCCCCGAAGTGCGCGGCGAGGGCCAGGCCGCCGGTGACCACGGAGATGGCCTCGGCGGTGGACAGCGTGCCGCTGGGCGACTTCACCTTGGTGCGGCCGTCCCCGGTGACCCCGTCGCGCAGCTCGCGGAAGACGGTGACGACCCGGCGGATCTCCTCCAGCCCCTCGGGCGCGGCCGGCAGGTCCAGCGCGCGGCCCATCTGGTCGACGCGGCGGGCGACGATGTCGACCTCGGCGTCGGCGGTGGCGGGCAGCGGCAGGACGACGGTGTTGAAGCGCCTGCGCAGGGCGCTGGACAGTTCGTTGACCCCCCGGTCGCGGTCGTTGGCGGTGGCGATGAGGTTGAAGCCGCGCACGGCCTGCACCTCCTCGCCGAGCTCCGGTATGGGGAGGGTCTTCTCGGACAGGACGGTGATGAGGGTGTCCTGGACGTCGGCGGGGATGCGGGTGAGCTCCTCGACGCGGGCGGTCATGCCCTGGGCCATGGCCCGCATGACGGGGCTGGGCACGAGGGCTTCGCGGCTCGGGCCGTCGGCGAGGAGGCGGGCGTAGTTCCAGCCGTAGCGGATGGCCTCCTCGGGGGTGCCGGCCGTGCCCTGGACCAGCAGGGTGGAGTCCCCGCTGACGGCGGCGGCCAGGTGCTCGGAGACCCAGGTCTTGGCGGTGCCGGGGACGCCGAGCAGGAGGAGGGCGCGGTCGGTGGCGAGGGTGGTGACGGCGACCTCGACGATCCGGCGCGGGCCGACGTACTTGGGGGTGATGACCGTGCCGTCGCCGAGGGTGCCGCCCTGGAGGTAGGTGGCCACGGCCCAGGGGGAGAGTTTCCAGCGGGCCGGGCGGGGCCGGTCGTCGGCGGCTTCCAGGGCTTTCAGTTCGTGCGCGAAGGCGTCCTCGGCGTGCGGGCGCAGTGCCTCGGTACCGGTGCCGTTCCCCTGCGTGCTCATGGTCCCCCTCCAGTGCTCGGCAGCCGCTCCCGACTGCTGTACCCACCGTGCACCATGCCACTGACAACACCCCGTGTACGGGGCGTCGTTGCAGGTCAGGGCGATTGTCAGTGGGGGTCTCTACGGTGGTTCCCATGACTGAGCAGGGGGTCCGCTGGACGGCGGAACAGGTACTGGCTCTGGCTCCTGACGACGCGTCGCGGAAGGCGGGGGGCAGGCTGGGCGGGGCGGGTCCGTGGTCGCAGACCGGAGATTCCGCTTCCGGTTCGGTGTGGGGTTCGTGCAAGGGCAGCGGCAGCACGCCGTACCGGACGGTCGTCGACCTGGCGGGGCCCGCGTACAAGTGCTCGTGTCCGAGCCGGAAGTTCCCGTGCAAGCACGCGCTGGGGCTGTTGCTGCTCTGGTCGGCGCAGGGGCTGGGCGATCCGGCCGAGGCGCCGGACTGGGCGGCGGAGTGGCTGGCGGAGCGTGCGGCGAAGGCCGTGCGGCCGGCGGCCGGTCCGGTGGACGCCGCGGCGGCCCGCAAGCGGGCCGAGCGGCGCGCCGAGCGGGTCGGCACGGGGGTGGCCGAGCTGGAGCGGCGGCTGGCGGACCTGCTGCGCGGCGGCATCGCCGGGCAGGGTCAGGCGGGGTACGCCCCGTGGGAGGAGACCGCGGCCCGGATGGTCGACGCCCAGGCGCCCGGACTCGCGGCCCGGGTAAGGGAGTTGGGGACAATACCCGGTTGCGGCCCCGGCTGGCCCGCCCGGATGCTTGAGGAGTTCGCGCTGCTGCACCTGCTGGACCGGGCCTGGCTGGGGGTGTCGGGGCTGCCGGAGCCGCTGGCCGCGACCGTCCGGAACCGGGTGGGGCTGCCGTCCTCGGCCGAGGGGGAGACCGTCCGGGACCGCTGGCTCGTACTCGCCCAGTACGACTCGGTGTCCCCGGACGGCCGCCTCACCACCCGCCGGACATGGCTGCGCGGGCTGGAGGGCGGACGGCCGGCAATGGTGCTGGACTTCGGACCGCCCGGGCGGGCGCCGGGGCTGGCGCTGCCCGTCGGACTGGTGCTGGAGGCGGAAGTCCGCTTCCGGCCCGGATCGGCGGGGCTCCGGGCGGACCTGGGGGACCGCACCGCGGCCGCGGCGGCGGACCTCGTCCCGGCTCCGGCCGGGGTGAGTACCGGTGAGGCCCTGGAGGCCTACGGGGGCGCGCTGCGGGAGGACCCGTGGCTCGACTCCTGGCCGGTGGTGCTGGGCCCGGTGGTCCCGATACCGGGTGAGGCGGGTGACGGGCCCTGGCAGCTCGCGGACGCGGAGGGGGCGTCCGCACTGCCGGTGGCACCCGGCGGGGGCCGTTCGCGGTCCGCGCTGTGGCAGCTGGCCGCCCTCTCGGGCGGCGGTCCGGTCACGGTGTTCGGCGAGTGCGGCCACCGCGGCTTCACTCCGCTGACGGCCTGGCAGCCCGGCTCGTCCGAGCCGGTGCCGCTGGTCTGACGAAGGGCGCGAACCAACCGAAAACGCAGGGGGCCTGGGGGGATCCATGCCGTCTCGCAGACCGACATGGAGGACGCGGAGGCGCGGGGGCGCCGACGCGCTGACGAGAAGCCGGGGGGCTTTCATGAACGACAACCACGCCAGCTGAACGGGGTTCGTGCGGCACGTCCGAGGCTCCGGCCCCGCGGAGGGGGCGGGACCGGAGCCCGCGCCGGCACGAACGACGACCGACGACGGACCGACGAACGACGAACGACCGACGACCGCTGGGGACTGACGAGGGAGGGGGCCTGATGGGCCGGGCCGACGAGGGATACGCGGACGCGGACTGGGAGGAGCTGGTCACCGCCGCGCTGCTGGGCACCGAGCGGCGGGGCGGCACACCGGAGGCGCTGCTCGACGCGGCGGCCGTCCGGACGCTGGGCCGCCGGGCCGGGCTGCGGCCCGCCCCGGCGGCCCGGCGGCCGGACCCCGCGCCACGGGATCCGCGCCCCGAGCCGCCGGAGGCCGCCCGGCGGCGCCTCGCGCAGCTGCTCGCGGGCCGCACGAGCGCGGGCGGGTCCGGGCGGCGGGGGGCCGCCCCGGATCTGACGGAGCTGCTCCCGCAGTGGCTGGCCGCCGCCGGGCGGCACGGCTACCGGGCGCCGTCGGCCCTGGTCCCGGCGCTGCTGGACGCGGCCCGGGCCCGTACGGACCTGCGTCCGCAGGCGCTGGCCCTGGCCGGGGCGCGGGGGCTCTGGCTGGCCCGGCTGAATCCGGAGTGGCGGTTCGCGCTGCGCGGAGCGGCGGGCGGCGCCGGGGAACTGCCCGACCCCGGCGACGGGGAGGCGGTGGCCCGGCTCTGGGAGGAGGGGCTCTTCGCGGAACGGGTCGCGCTGCTGGGCGGCGTACGGGCCCGCGACGCGGCGGCCGCGACCCGGCTGCTGGCCGGCACCTGGGCCACCGAGCGGGCCGAGGACCGGCTGATGTTCCTCGACTCGCTGCGGGCGGGGCTGTCGATGGCGGACGAGCCCTTCCTGGAGGCGGCGCTGGGCGACCGCAGCCGCAACGTCCGGGGGACGGCCGCCGAACTGCTCTCCGCGCTGCCGGAGTCGGCGCTGGCGGGGCGGATGGCGGAGCGGGCGCTGGCCTGTGTCGGCCCCGAGGCCGTGGAGCCGCCGGCGGAGTGCGACGCGGGAATGCTGCGCGACGGGGTGGTCAAGCGGCCGCCCGCGGGGCGCGGGGAGCGGGCGTGGTGGCTCGGCCAGGTGGTGGAGGCGGCCCCGCTGTCCCGGTGGCGCGAGCGGTTCGGGGGGCTGGAGCCGGCGGAGATCGTGGCGCTGCCGGTGCCGGGGGGCTGGGCGGAGGAGATACACGCCGCCTGGTGCCGGGCGGCGGTGCGCCAGCGGGACGCGCGGTGGTCGAAGGCGCTGCTCGGCGCGGCGTCCGCGCCGCCGGCGGCGGGGCCGGGCACGGCTTCGCTCGCGGAGCGGGCCAAACTGCTGGAGACCCTGCCGGAGGGGGAACGGGCCGAGTGGGTCGCCGGGTTCGTCCGGGCGCACGGGCTGTCGGAGGCGTTCCAGCTGCTGGGGGTCTGCCGGGTGCCGTGGGCCGGGGCGCTGGGGCGGGCGGTGGTGGACGCGCTGGACGCCGCGCGGATCGCGGGGGGCTACCCGTGGAGCTTCAGCGGGGTGATGGGGCTGGCCGAGCGCTGCCTCGATCCCGCGGAGGCGGGCCGGCTGGAGGGGCTGGTGGACGCCGTCGAGGTGGCGGACGAGGGGGGTGGGGCCGCCGCGTACTGGGCGGAGGCCTTCCAGCGGCTGGTGGCCACGCTGCGGCTGCGGGCCGCGATGCTCTCGGAGCTCGCGCCGGGCGTCCTTGCCGGCCGCGTCCAGCGTGGTCAGGTCGGGATGGTTGACGGTGT
>NZ_JBFBGN010000162.1:0-13680 GCF_040684675.1 Streptomyces sp. NPDC089915
GGGGCGGCGGGGGCGCGGCGCGGGGCGGCGCCGGCCCGTCGTCGCCGACCAGGACGGACGCCGAGCGGAAGCGCTGGTCCAGCGTGTCCCCCGGGTCGGGTCCGGGCCCCGCTTCCGGGTCCTCGTACAGCTTCTGCCACCAGTCCTCCGCGCCCTGCTGACTCATGTCCTCATTGTCGGCCCCACCGGGCGGCGGAAAACGCGGAATGCACGAAAAGGTCCCCCCGGTCCGGGGGCGCCACCTTGGCAAACGGACCGGTGGAGCGGCGAAGATGGCCCCGTACGGCTGTGAGAGTGGGGTGGACGGGTTGCTGGGGGCAATAGGCCTGGACGAGGGGCAGGAGTCGGCGTACCGCGCGCTGGTCGCACTGGGGGCGGCGGAGGCGGCCGACCTCGCCCACCGGCTGGCCCTGCCGCTGCCGCAGACGGAGCGGACGCTGCGGCAGCTGGAGCGCCGGGGGCTGGCCGCGCGCTCCTCGGCCCGCGCCGGCCGCTGGGTCGCGGCCCCGCCGGCGGCGGCCCTGGGCTCCCTCCTCACCCGGCAGCGCCAGGAGCTGGAGCGGGCCGAACTGGCCGCCGAGCTGCTGGCGCGCGAGTACCGGGCGGAGGCGGCGGACCCGGCGCTGCCCGACGTGGTGGAGGTGGTCAGCGGGGCCAGCGCGGTCGCGCACCGCTTCCACCAGATCCAGCTGGGCGCGGTGCGGGAGGTGTGCTCGCTGTCCAGCGCGCGCCCGCTGGTCGTGTCGGGGATGGAGAACGAGCCCACGGAGGAGGAGGCCGCCGTACGCGGGGTCGCCTACCGGGTGGTCGTCGAGCGGGACGTCCTGGGCCTGCCCACGGGGATCCGGGAGGCGTCGACCGCGCTGGTGCGCGGCGCGGGGGTCCGGGTCACGGCCCGGGTCCCCACCAGCCTGGTCATCGCGGACGGCGCCCTGGCCATGGTCCCGCTCACCGCGCACGGCGCGGAGCCGGCGGCGCTCGTCGTCCACGCCTCGGGGCTGCTGGAGTCCCTGCTGGGGCTGTTCGAGGCGGTCTGGCGGGAGGCCGTTCCGCTGCGGCTCGGGGTGACCGGCTCGCCGGAGGAGTCGGGCGGCGTCCCGGACACCACGGACCTGGAGATCCTGACCCTGCTGCTGGCGGGGATGACGGACGCGAGCGTGGCCAAGCACCTGGAACTGGGCCTGCGCACGGTGCAGCGCCGGGTGAAGGGGCTGATGGAGCTGGCCGGGGTCACGACCCGGCTCCAGCTGGGCTGGTACGCGTACGAACGGGGCTGGGTGGCCCGATAGCACCGCCTCGGGCACCCTGAGCGCATGGGTCTGCCTCAGCTGTTCCTGGTGGGGCTGGTCATGCTGCTCGGGGTGCTGGGCGTGCTGGTGCCCGGGGTCCCGGGGACGTGGCTGGTCTGGGCGGGTGTGCTGTGGTGGGCACTGCACGAGCAGAACTCCCCGGCGTGGGGGCTGCTGGCGGCCGCGACCACGCTGCTGCTGGTGGTGCAGCTCGTCAAGTTGCGGCTGCCGCCGCGCCGGCTGCGCGGGGTGGGGGTCACCCGCCGGATGGTGGCGTACGCCGGGGCCGGGGCTCTGGTCGGCTTCGTGGTGGTGCCGGTGGTGGGGGCGGTTCCGGGGTTCGTGGGCGGGGTCTACCTGTGCGAGCGGCGGCGGCTGGGGGTGCACGAGGAGGCGGTGGCCTCGGTGCGGGCGGTGATGCGGGCGGTGGGGACGAGCGTGCTGGTGGAGCTGCTGGCGTGCCTGATCGTGGTCGCGGCCTGGGTGGCCACGGTCCTGACCACCTGACCGGCCCGGGGCCCGCCTGCGGGGCTGGAGACCAGCCCCGCAGACGTTCGAGGCGCGGGGGTCCCGGGGGCGGAGCCCCGGGGAGCCCCCGGGGAGCCCGGAGTCAGATCCGGCCGCCCCGCTTCGCGGCGTGGTTGGCCCGGCCCTGCGCCGCCTTGATGCGCCAGTCCCGGTGGATCTCCGCCCTGAGGCGGGCGTCCGTCTTGGCCACGATCCGCTGGTTCTCCCGCAGCAGCTTGCGGTAGCTCTCCAGCCGGCGCTCCGGGAGCGTGCCGTCGGCCACGGCCGCCAGGACCGCGCAGCCCGGCTCCGCCTCGTGCGCGCAGTCGTGGAAGCGGCATGCGGCGGCGAAGTCCTCGATCTCCGAGAACACCTGGCCGACCCCGGCCTCCGCGTCGAAGAGCCCGACGCCCCGCAGTCCCGGGGTGTCGATCAGGACCCCGCCGCCCGGCAGGGCGAGCAGGTTGCGGGTGGTGGTGGTGTGACGGCCCTTGCCGTCGACGTCCCGGGTCGCCTGGACGTCCATGACGTCCTCGCCGAGCAGGGCGTTCGCCAGCGTGGACTTGCCCGCGCCGGAGATCCCGAGCAGGACGCTCGTCCCGCCGGACACGATCGCCGCGAGGACGTCCGTGCCCTCCCCCTCGTGGGAGGAGACGGTGAGGACCTGGACGCCGGGCGCGGTGGTCTCCACGTCCCGGACGAGGTAGGCGAGGGTGTCCGGGTCCCGGACCAGGTCGGCCTTGGTCAGGACGACCAGCGGCTGGGCGCCGGACTCCCACGCCAGCGCGAGGAAGCGTTCGATGCGGCCGAGGTCGAGCTCGACGGCCAGCGAGACCGCGATGATCGCGTGGTCCACGTTGGCGGCGAGGATCTGCCCGTCGGAGCGCTTCGAGGAGGTGGAGCGCACGAAGGCGGTGCGGCGCGGCAGGTACGCCTTCACGTAGCGCGGGTTGCCGGTCGCCTCGACGGCGGCCCAGTCGCCCGTGCAGATGACCCGGAGCGGGTCGTGGGGGGTCACGAACGCGGTGTCGGCGCGGATGACGCCGTCCTCGGTCATGACGTCGCACTGCCCGCGGTCGACGCGGACGACCCGGCCGGCGAGGAGCCCCTCGGCGGCGTACGGGGCGAACTCGGCGGCCCAGGAGGCGTCCCAGCCGTAGGCGGCCAGGGCGTGCGGGAGTACGGAAAGGGAGGAAGAGGAAGTCAAGGGGAACCCTTCACAGGGTGGCCCCGGCAGGGCGCGCACGGCGGCGCGCGGAGAGGTGTGAGGTCAGCCGGAGACCACGGCGGAAACGAGGACGAACTCCTGAACGCGGGCAACACCCGTCACCGTGACAGTCATCAACGTCCTCACCTCCTGCTGGGTCCTCGACGAGCCGACGCGGCTCTCCCGGAAGGCGGTCGTGTCCCGCGCTTCCGTACTCGGCAACCATAGCCCGGCCCCGTCCGGCCGCACCACCGGATTAACGGGCCGGGTCCGCCAGTCCGTGGCGGTAGGCGTAGCGGACGGCCTGGGCGCGGTCGCGGACCCCGGTCTTGGCGAAGAGGTTGTTGATGTGCGTCTTGACGGTGGACTCGCCGATGGTGAGCCGCCGGGCGATGTCGGAGTTCGAGTGGCCCTCGGCGATCAGCGTGAGCACCTCGCCCTCACGCACCGTCAGACCGTCGGGCAGGGCGGCCTCCGGGAGGCGGGGCGGTGGTCCGGCGACGGCCGCCGCGACCAGGCGTTCCCGCGCGGCCCGGCCGAGGCTGGTGGCGCCGTCGCGCACCTCGGCCAGCGCGCGGGCGATCTCCTGCGCGTCGGCGTCCTTGGTGAGGTAGCCGCGGGCGCCGGCCCTGAGGGCGTCGAGGACGGAGGCGTCGTCGCTGAAGGTGGTGAGGACGACGACCCCGGTTCCGGGGTGGTTCCCGGTGATCTGCCGGGTGGCCTCCACGCCGTCGAGGCGGGGCATGCGCAGGTCCATCAGGACCACGTCGGGGGCGTGTTCGGCGACGAGCCGGACGGCCTCGGCTCCGTCGGCGGCGGAGGCGACCACCTCGGTGCCGGGCAGCAGGCCGAGCAGCAGGACGAGTCCTTCCCGTACGACGGTCTGGTCGTCGACGACGATCACGCGGATCGGGGCGCCGGTGTCGGTCACGGTGTGAGGGGTCCTTCCAGGTGTACGCGGAAGCCTGTGCCGTGCGGCCCGGCGTCGAGGGAGGCGCCGATGAGTTCGGCGCGTTCGGCCATGCCGACGAGGCCGTAGCCGCCGCCGGTGGCGGCGTGCGGGGCGGGCCCGGTGCCGCCGGAGTCGCTGACGCGCAGCTCGTAGCGGTCGCCCGGCCAGGAGAGGGTGATCTCCACGTCGGCGCCGGCGGCGTGCTTGCGGGCGTTGGTCAGGGCCTCCTGCGCGGTGCGGACCACGGCGAGGGCCGCCTCGGGGGGCAGCGGCCGCGGTCCGGCGTCGACGGTGAGGGCGCAGGCGGCGCCGGTGGTGCGGCGGTACTCCTCGGCGAGGTCCCCGAGGGCCTGCGCCGGGGCGGGGACGTCGCCGCGCAGGACGGCGACGGCCCGGCGGGTCTCCTCCAGTCCGCCCTTGGCGAGGGCGCGGGCCCGCTCGACGAGGACGCCGGCCTCCTCGTACCGGCCGGCCTCCAGGGTCAGGCGGGCGCTCTCCAGGTGGATGAGCTGGGCGGAGAGGGAGTGGGCGAGGATGTCGTGGACCTCGCGGGCCACGTGCGCCCGCTCGGCCAGCAGGGCGCGCTGGCGTTCGGACTCGGCGGCGGCCCGCCGGGACCGGCCGGCGCGGACGTAGGCGAACATCCCGCAGAGGCCGACGACGTTCCACAGTTCGACGGGGTCGCGGTCCCGCAGCAGGGTGACGGCGGCCGCCGCGGCCGCGCCGGCGCCGAGGAGGAGGCCAGAGGCGAGCGCCCCGAGGCGGGCGGCGGCGAAGCCGGTCACGGCGAAGACGAGCACCACCCACGGGGTGGCGGGCGCCAGCAGGCCGGTCGCGCAGGCGGCCGCCAGGGCCGCGCCCAGCGCCCGGGCCCCGGTGCGGGGGCTGCGGTCGAGGAGGGTGGCGGCGAGGAGGGTGGCGGCGAGCCCGGCCAGCCCGCAGGCGAGGGCGGCGGCCCCGGGCGGGGGCGTGAGCAGGCCGTGGACGAACCAGACGAGCAGTGCCGCCTGGACGGCGACCCTGACGTGGGTGTTCGTGAGCGTGGGCAGGGTGCGTGAGGCCATCCCCGCCCACTGTAGCCAGCCCGGCAGCGGCGGGGCGGAGCGCATCGGGGCGGCCCTTCAGACCAGGGCGAGGACCTGTCGGGAGCGGGCGGCCAGGGCCAGGCCCTGGGCGAGGATCCAGCTCGCGAGGGTCACCAGCAGGGCCCCGTTGTGGACGGGGACGCCGACGGCGTAGCCGAGGAGGGCGAGGCCCGCGCGGGTGGCGAGGGAGAGCCCGAAGAGGGCGAGGACGGTCCGGTTGCCCTTGGCCCAGAGGGTGCCGTCGGGTTCGCGCCACAGGGTCATGGCGCGGCCCATGAGGAGGCCGGTGGCGAGGGCCGCGGCGATCCCGGCGGCCAGCAGGACGACGCTCGCCACGGGGTGGGCGGGGGCGGTCAGTCCGCCCTCCGACACGCCCAGGACGACGAGGATCGCGGGCAGCACCCAGAGGCGGTCCTGGTCCTTGACGGGCCGGCCGCCGAACCTGCGTACGAGGACGAAGACGACGACCAGCGCGATGACGAGAACCCGTGCGATATCCATGCCCTCCACGCTAGGAAAGGGCCGGGTCCGTGTGATCGGCGCCGGGGTGGATCCCGGGTGGAGGTTCCGTCTCCACCCACGGGTGGAGACGGGACGCCGGGGCCGGGCCGGTCAGTGTTTGCGCAGCCGGGAGGTGTAGTCGTCCGGGGGCAGGAAGTTCGACCAGCGCTCGGGGAACTCGGAGGGCATCCCGGCGTCCTCGTCGTCCTCGGACTCCCCCTCGGCCAGGGCCCGCCAGGCGGCGGCCCGGGCGACGAGCTGGGCGGCCTCGGCCTCGCGGAGGCGGTCGT
This sequence comes from Streptomyces sp. NPDC089915, assembly GCF_040684675.1. Lineage (NCBI taxonomy): Bacteria > Bacillati > Actinomycetota > Actinomycetes > Kitasatosporales > Streptomycetaceae > Streptomyces > Streptomyces sp. NPDC089915. Next base: position 5,832 of record NZ_JBFBGN010000162.1, read on the forward strand.
TCGCCTCGCGCGCGGCGGCGGTGGCCACCGAGGGCCAGACCCGGTCGATGGCGGCGTTGACGGCCGCGCCGACGAGCACCGCGAAGGCCGAGATGCCGATCCACAGCAGGACCGCGACGGGGGCGGCCAGCGAGCCGTAGATGGTCGGGCCCTCCACGGTGTTGGTGAGGTAGATCCGCAGCAGGAACGAGCCGAGCACCCACATCGCGAGGGCGACGAGCGCGCCGGGCACGTCCTCGATCCAGGGCGAGCGGACGGGCACGGAGACGTGGTAGAGCGTGGTCAGGAAGGCGATGGAGAGCAGGGTGACCACCGGCCAGTAGAGGACGGCGATCACCTCGGTGCTCCAGGGCACCAGCCGGACGACGGCGTCGGGGCCGACCACCATCAGCGGCAGCACGATCGCGCCGATCACCAGGGCGACCACGTAGAGGAGGAAGGCGAGCAGCCGGGTCTTGACGATGCCGCGCTGGCCGTCGAGCCCGTACATGACGGTGATGGTGTCGATGAAGACGTTGACGGCGCGGGAGCCGGACCACAGGGCGAAGGCGAAGCCGAGGGAGATCAGGTCGGGCCGGCCCTCGCGGGTGACGTCGTCGAGCATCGGTCTGGCGATGTCGTTGACGCCCCGGTCGGACAGGACGGTGCCGACCGCGCGCAGGATGTTCTCCTCGATGCTGGCCACGGACTGGGTGTTCGTCCAGCCGTCCACGTAGCCCAGGAGGCCGAGCAGGCCGAGGAAGAGCGGGGGCAGGGAGAGCAGGGTGAAGAAGGCGGCTTCGGCGGCGAGGCCGAGGATCCGGTACTCGACGCACGAGTTGACGGTGTCCTTGAGGAGCAGCCAGCCCATCTTGCGCTTGGAGACGTTGCGGTAGAGGACGCGGGCCCGGTGGAGCCTGCCCGAACGCGCCGGGGTCCCCTCGGGTGTTTCTTTCGCTGGCTGCACGTCCTTACCGTAGCCGCATGGCAGCCACCACCCACACCGTCGGCAACCAGGCCCCGCCGCTCGTCGGGTACGAGGTCTACCTCGGCGACCGGGCCCTCGCGGAGGGGGTGGAGCGCCACCTCGCCGGGGCGGCTCCCGGCGTCGCGGACGAGGTGCGCCGGGAGCTCGCGGATCTCGGGCGCGCCGCGGGGTCGGCGCAGGCGCTGGAGTGGGGGCGCCTGGCGAACGAGAACCCGCCGGTGCTGCGGACGCACGACCGCTACGGGAACCGGATCGACGAGGTGGAGTTCCATCCGGCGTGGCACCGGCTGCTGGGGCACGCGGTGGGGGCGGGGCTCACCGACGCCTGGGGGCGGCCGTCGGGGCACCTGCGGCGCGCGGCGGGCTTCTTCGTGTGGTCGCAGGCGGAGGCGGGGCACGGCTGCCCGGTCTCGATGACGCACGCGGCGGTGCCGGCGCTGCGGACGGATCCGGAGCTGGCGGCCGTGTGGGAGCCGCTGCTGACCTCGCACGTGTACGAGGAGGGGCTGCGGCCGCCGGCGGACAAGGCCGGGGTGCTGTTCGGGATGGCGATGACGGAGAAGCAGGGCGGCAGCGACGTACGGGCCAACACGACGGCGGCGGTGGCGCTGGACGCGTCCGGGGAGTACCTGCTGACGGGGCACAAGTGGTTCTGCTCGGCACCGATGTCGGACGGGTTCCTGGTGCTGGCGCAGGCGCCGGGCGGGCTGACCTGCTTCCTGGTGCCGCGGGTGCTGCCGGACGGGACGCGGAACGCGTTCGCGGTGCAGCGGCTGAAGGACAAGCTGGGGAACCGGTCGAACGCGTCGGGGGAGATCGAGTTCGACGGGACCTGGGCGCGGCGGGTGGGCGAGGAGGGGCGCGGGGTGCGGACGATCATCGACATGGTGGCGGCGACCCGGCTGGACTGCGTGCTCGGCTCGGCGGCGCTGATGCGGCAGGCGCTGACGCAGGCCGTCCACCACGCGGAGCACCGCTCCGCTTTCGGGTCGGTGCTCATCGAGCAGCCGCTGATGCGCAACGTCCTCGCCGACCTCGCCCTGGAGTCGGAGGCGGCGACCACCCTGGCCCTGCGCCTGGCGGCCGCCTGCGACGCGGGGACGGACCGGGAGCGGGCCTTCCTGCGGCTCGCGGTGCCCGCCGCGAAGTACTGGGTGACCAAGCGCTGTACGCCGATGGTGGCGGAGGCACTGGAGTGTCTGGGGGGCAACGGCTACGTAGAGGAGTCCGGGCTGCCGAGACTGCTGCGCGAATCGCCGGTGAACTCCGTCTGGGAGGGTTCGGGCAACGTCCAGGCGCTGGACGCGCTGCGCGCCCTGCGGCGGGAGCCCGAGGCGCTGAACGCCTTCCTCCAGGAGGTGGGCCTGGCCCGGGGCGCCGACCACCGGCTGGACGCCGCGATCAGGGACCTGCTCACGGAGCTCGCCGACCTGGAGGGGATCGAGGCCCGGGCCCGGCGGGTGACGGAGCGCGTCGCGCTGGTGCTCCAGGGTTCGCTGCTGGTGCGGTGGGCCCCGCCGGAGGTGGCGGACGCGTTCTGCGCGTCCCGGTTCGGCGGCGACCGGGGGTCGGCCTTCGGAACGCTGCCGCACACCCTGGACCTGGGTGCGGTCGTGGCACGGGCGCGGATCGCGGGCTGAGCGCGGTCCCCTGACCGCTGCGGTTCGCGCGGTTCGCGGGTGGTCCCCAAACCACCCGGGGCCGCGGGGCCGCGGCGGTCCCCAAACCACCACGGCCTTGAACCGTTCAGCGCCGCAATCCGAACCCGTCCAGGTGGGAACGGGGGTGGCGCCGCGCCGACTCGGCACCACCCCTGATCCCAAGAGCCCCGAGGAAGGAGCTGTCACGCCGCTCGGCGGCGTGCCGATAGTTTCGGTCGCGCGACCGGGGGTTGGCGAGAGTTGCATACCGTTGCAACCCTTCGGTCGACAGGTGGTCGCAGGTGCCCGCCGCACATGCCCGGGGAAGGGTCGTGCACACCGGCCTCGGCGGCTTCCGCAGTACGTCCTGTTCAGCACGGGGAGGTTCCGGTGGCCAACACCGCAGGCAGCACGGCCGACGTGGCGCGCATCTCGGCCATGGACGCGCGCGACGCCGCGCGTCTGCTCAAGGGGGTACGGGCCGCCGCGCTGGCCGGGGACCGCCCGCCGGCCTCCCCCCGCCCGGAGATCGCCGAGTCCTGGCGGCGGATGCTGGCCGGCGGGGTGCACCCCGACCGGGACGCCCGTTCGCGGATGCTCTCGGCCGCCGAGACGGAGGAGCGGCGGCAGGTGTCGCCGCTGCGGGAGATCCTCCCGGTGCTGCGGGAGGGGCTGCTGCCCGCGCTGGACGAGACCCTGCACATCATGGTCGTCGCCGACGCCGACGGGCGGCTGCTGTGGCGGGAGGGGCACAGCGGGATCCTGCGCAAGGCGGACCGGCTGGGTTTCGCGGTGGGGGCCGACTGGGACGAGTCCGTGGTCGGCACGAACGGGGTGGGCACCTCGCTGGTGACCCGGCGGCCGGTGCAGGTGTTCTCGGCGGAGCACTTCGTCTCCAGCCACCACGACTGGACCTGCGCCGGAGCCCCCGTCCACGACCCCCGGGACGGGCAGCTGATCGGCGTGGTCGACGTCAGCGGGCCGCTGGCCACCATGCACCCGGCCACCCTGGCCTGGGTCAGCTCGGTGGCCCGGCTCGCCGAGCGGGAGCTGCGGGTGCGCCACCTGGAGTCCCTGGAGCGGCTGCGGGCCGTGGCGGCGCCGCTGCTGGCCCGGCTGCCCGGCCGGGCCGTGGCCGTGGACCCGCACGGCTGGACGGCGGCCGTCACGGGGCTGGCCCCCGCGGACCGGGTGCCGCTGCCGAAGGCGCTCGGCCCGGGGCGGCTGTGGATCCCGCAGCTGGGCGACTGCGTGGCGGAGCCGCTGCCCGGCGGCTGGCTGCTGCGCCTGGCGGAGCCCTCGGCGGCCGCCGCCGTGAGCCGGGTGGTGCTGGACCTGAGCCGGCCCAGGTCCTGGTCGGCGACGGTGTACGGGGCGGCGGGCAGCTGGTCCCAGGAGCTGAGCCCGCGCCACGCGGAGCTGCTGTTCCTGCTGGCGGAGACCCCGCGCGGGCGGACGGCGGCGGAGCTGGCGCAGGAGCTGTTCGGCGACTCCACCCGCACGGTCACCGTCCGCGCCGAGCTCTCCCGGGTGCGCCGCCACCTGGCCGGGGTGCTGAGCCACCGCCCGTACCGGTTCGCGGAGGACGTGGAGGTGGAGCTGATCCGCCCGCGGGACCCGGCCGGGCTGCTGCCGCACTCCACGGCCCCGGGGGTGGTCCGGGCCCGGCTGGGGCACGGCGGCCCCGGGGACGGGGGTGTGGTTCCCTGAAGCGCATGAGCACCATCACACTGACCACCTGGTCCCTGGAAATGACCTCCCCCGCCGACCTGGTCCCGGCGGCGGAACCCGGCCCGGAGATCACGACCAGCCGGGCCGAGGTGCCCTCGCCCGAGTTCAGCCGCTTCCTGTACGCCTCGGTGGGCGGGGACATCCACTGGACGGACAGGCTGTCGCTGACCCGGGCGGAGTGGGTGGCGCACCTGGACCGGCCGGGTGTGGAGACCTGGGTGGCGTACGACCGGGGCACCCCGGCGGGGTACATCGAGCTGGACCCGCAGCCGGACGGCGTGGTGGAGATCATGTACTTCGGGCTGCTGCCGGACTTCCGGGGCCGCCGCATAGGCGGGCACCTGCTGACCCTGGGCACGGCCCGCGCCTGGGACCTCGCCGAGCGCTGGCCGGGCCTGGAGCCCACCCGCCGGGTGTGGGTCCACACGTGCAGCCAGGACGGCCCCACCGCGATGGACAACTACCAGCGGCGCGGCTTCAAGGTCTTCAAGACGGAAACGGAAGAGAAGCAGGACGCCCCCACCCCCGGCCCCTGGCCGGGCGCGTAGGCCCCGTTCCCCTCATTTCGCGAGGCACCGCCCGCTCCGTCCCGGCCCCGCGCGGCCCGGGCGGGGCGGGAGCGGAAGACCCGTGCGGCGTGACCCCCGTCACGCGGTCTCATGATCCGGGACGAGTTCGTCCGGATAGTGGACAGTAGTGGACTCCTCCAATCGGCCCGTGACACGCTTCGGCCATGAATGGAGCTGGAATCGCCTTGGTGAGTCGACGTCACGTCGACCTCGGCCGCATGTCCAGCGCCATTTGTCCGGCGAGCTGACGGAACCAGCCACCGCCGCACGTCGCCGCCGTCCCCGCCGCCGCGGACGCGTCGACCACCTGCAAGCCCCCTGAAGGCCGAACACCGCCCCCGCACGCCGGAAACCCCGGCATAAGGGCGGAAATCGACCACACCTGCTCGGAGATTCCAGCGTGACAGGGGCGCGCCGCCGCTCCCCTGCCCCGCCTCGAGCCGTTGAAGAAGGACGTACCCGCCATGGCCGCCACCCCCGAAACGCCCGCAGCCGCCCCCGCAGCCGCAGCGCGCCGCAAGACCGGCCGTCACCGCGGTGAGGGCCAGTGGGCCGTCGGACACCACACGCCCCTCAACGGCAACGAGCAGTTCAAGAAGGACGACGACGGTCTCAACGTGCGGACGCGCATTGAGACGATCTACTCCAAGACGGGCTTCGACTCGATCGACCCCAACGACCTGCGCGGCCGTATGCGCTGGTGGGGCCTGTACACCCAGCGCAAGCCCGGGATCGACGGCGGCAAGACCGCGATCCTGGAGCCGGAGGAGCTGGACGACAAGTACTTCATGCTGCGCGTGCGCATCGACGGCGGCCGGCTGACCACCGAGCAGCTCCGCGTCATCGGCGAGATCTCCGAGGAGTTCGCGCGCGGCACCGCGGACCTCACCGACCGCCAGAACGTGCAGTACCACTGGATCCGGATCGAGGACGTCCCGGAGATCTGGCGCCGGCTGGAGGCCGTCGGCCTGTCCACCACGGAGGCCTGCGGTGACACGCCCCGCGTCATCCTCGGCTCGCCCGTCGCCGGCATCGCCCAGGACGAGATCATCGACGGCACTCCCGCCATCGAGGAGATCTACCGCCGCATCGTCGGCAACCCCGACTTCTCGAACCTGCCCCGCAAGTTCAAGTCCGCGGTCTCCGGCTCGCCCCTGCTCGACGTGGCGCACGAGATCAACGACATCGCCTTCGTCGGCGTGAACCACCCCGAGCACGGCCCCGGCTTCGACGTCTGGGTCGGCGGCGGCCTCTCCACCAACCCCAAGCTGGGCGTCCGCCTCGGCACCTGGGTCTCCCTGGACGAGGTCCCCGACGTCTACGAGGGCGTCATCTCGATCTTCCGCGACTACGGCTACCGGCGCCTGCGCACCCGCGCCCGCCTGAAGTTCCTCGTCGCCGACTGGGGCCCGGCCAAGTTCCGCCAGGTCCTGGAGGACGAGTACCTGAAGCGCAAGCTGACCGACGGCCCCGCGCCCGAGCAGCCCAGCGGCCAGTGGCGCGACCACGTCGGCGTGCACCGGCAGCAGGACGGCCGCTTCTACGTCGGCTTCGCCCCGCGCGTCGGCCGCGTCGACGGCGCCACCCTGACCAAGATCGCGGACGTCGCCGAGCAGCACGGCTCCGGGCGCCTGCGCACCACCGCCGAGCAGAAGATGGTCGTCCTCGACATCGAGGCCGACCGGGTCGACTCGGTCGTCGAGGCCCTGGAGGCGCTGGACCTGCGGGTCAAGCCGTCCCCGTTCCGCCGCGGCACGATGGCCTGCACCGGCATCGAGTTCTGCAAGCTGGCCATCGTCGAGACCAAGGCGCGCGGCGCCTCCCTCATCGACGAGCTGGAGCGCCGCCTGCCCGACTTCGCCGAGCCGCTCACCATCAACATCAACGGCTGCCCGAACGCCTGCGCCCGTATCCAGGTGGCGGACATCGGTCTCAAGGGCCAGCTGGTCCTGGACGACGACGGCAACCAGGTCGAGGGCTACCAGGTCCACCTGGGCGGCGCCCTGGGCCTCGAGGCCGGCTTCGGCCGCAAGGTCCGCGGCCTCAAGGTCACTTCGGCCGGGCTGCCCGACTACGTCGAGCGGGTCGTCAAGCGCTTCGAGGAGCAGCGCGAGGACGGCGAGCGCTTCGCCGCCTGGGTCGGCCGCGCGAGCGACGAGAGCCTCTCATGAGCGAGCGCGCCGCACCGTTCTACTGCCCGTACTGCGGCGACGAGGACCTGTTTCCGAACGAGACGGGCCACGGCGCCTGGGAATGCAGGGCCTGCAACCGAGCCTTCCAGCTGAAGTACCTCGGGCTGCTGTCCCGGGGTGTTCAGTCCAACGCTGCTGGAGGGGACGAGATATGACCACGACTCAAGACGCCGGTCTCACCGCGGCGGAACTCAAGGAACTGGCCGAGCGGGCGGGCCGGGAACTGGAGGACGCCTCCGCACCGGAGATCCTCACCTGGGCGGCCGAGACCTTCGGCAAGAAGTTCGCCGTGACCTCCTCGATGGAGGACGCGGTGGTCGCCCACCTCGCCTCCCGGGTCATGCCCGGGGTGGACGTGGTCTTCCTCGACACCGGCTACCACTTCGAGGAGACCATCGGCACCCGCGACGCGGTCGAGGCCGTGATGGACGTCAACGTCATCACCCTCACCCCGCGCCAGACGGTCGCCGAACAGGACGCCGAGTACGGACCGAAGCTGCACGACCGCGACCCCGACCTCTGCTGCGCCCTGCGCAAGGTCAGGCCCCTCGAAGAGGGCCTGACCGCGTACGCGGCCTGGGCGACGGGGCTGCGCCGCGACGAGTCCCCCACCCGCGCCAACACCCCGGTGGTCGGCTGGGACGAGAAGCGGCAGAAGGTCAAGGTCTCGCCGATCGCCCGCTGGACGCAGGACGACGTGGACGCGTACGTCGCCGAGCACGGGGTGCTCACCAACCCGCTGCTGATGGA
>NZ_JBFBGN010000163.1:0-13657 GCF_040684675.1 Streptomyces sp. NPDC089915
GCGACCGTCGCCGTGCCCGCGTCGGGCACGATCAGGGTGGACAGGCAGCGCACCAGGGTGGTCTTGCCCGCGCCGTTCGGACCGGGGGCCCTTTCGTGACCCGCGGGACGCGGCATCGCGGTGCCCCGGCGGGTACAGTGCGGAGATCAGCAGACTTGCACGGTGAGGCCCCAGTGTTGACTCAGACCACCACCCGGGTCCTAGAACCCAGTGATCTGGACGCCGCGCTCGCCATCCTCGGACGCGAGCCGGTCGAGAACGCCTTCGTCACCTCCCGGGTCCAGGTCGCCGGACTCGATCCCTGGCGCCTGGGCGGCGAGATGTGGGGCTGGTACTCCGGCGGCGAACTCCGCTCCCTGTGCTACGCGGGCGCCAACCTGGTCCCCGTCTGCGCCGGCCCCGACGCCGTCCGCGGCTTCGCCGACCGGGCCCGCCGCACCGGCCGCCGCTGCTCCTCCATCGTCGGCCCGGCCGAGGCCACCCGGCTCCTGTGGAAGCTCCTCGAACCCAGCTGGGGCCCCGCCCGCGACGTCCGCTCCCACCAGCCGCTGATGGCCACCGAACGGCCCTCCGCCGAGATCACGCCCGACCCGCTGGTGCGCCGGATCCGCAAGGACGAGATGGACCTGATCATGCCCGCCTGCGTGGCCATGTTCACCGAGGAGGTCGGCATCTCCCCCCTCGCCGGCGACGGCGGCCTGCTCTACCAGGCCCGCGTCGCCGAGCTGGTCGGCGGCGGCCGCTCCTTCGCCCGCGTCGAGGACGGCAAGGTCGTCTTCAAGGCCGAGATCGGCGCCGCCACCGCCCGGGCCTGCCAGATCCAGGGCGTCTGGGTGGCCCCCGAGTTCCGCGGCCGGGGCCACTCCGAGACCGGCATGGCGGCCGTCGTCGAGTTCGCCCTGCGCGACGTGGCCCCCGTGGTCAGCCTCTACGTCAACGACTTCAACACCGCCGCCCGCGCCGCCTACCGGAGGGTGGGCTTCCGGGAGGTCGGGGCGTTCATGAGCGTGCTGTTCTGAGCCGGGGCGTCCACCCTCCGGGCGCAGACCGCGCTGTGGCTACGCACGGACCCGCGCGGCCGGTTTCGTCCGGGAAGCCGTACCGGAGCGGGCGTACCCCGAAGTAAGGTCGGCCGCATGCTGCCTACCCCCGGGGGCGACGACCCCGCACGGCCCGCTGGACTGCGCATCGGGCACCTCGACCTCGCCGGCCGCGTGGACGAAGCCCTGCGCGTGCAGGCCGTGGCCTTCGGGCTCAGCGAGGAGGAGGTCGGCATCCGGCGCTACATCGTGCAGCGCCACATGACCTGCCGCGGCGCCCGCGCGCTCGGCGCCTTCACCGACGACGGGGCCCTCGCCGGGTTCGTGTACGGCATGCCCAACGACCGGGCCCACTGGTGGTCCACCATCGTCGAGCCCCACCTGCGCGCCAACGGCTCCGCGCACTGGCTAGACGACTCCTTCGTGATCACCGAGCTGCACGTCCACCCCGGCTTCCAGGGCCGGGGCGTCGGCCGCGCCCTCATCACCCGGATCACCGACACGGCCGCCGAGCCGCGCTCGATCCTCTCCGCCATCGACACCGACAGCCCGGCCCGCGGCCTCTACGCGGCCCTGGGCTACCGGGACCTGGCCCGCAGGGTCCACTTCCCGAGCGCGAGCCTCCCGTACGCGGTCATGGGGGCACCGCTGCCGCTGCTGCGGGGCTGAAGATTTTCGGTACCGGGCGGGGAGGGACCCCCGATAGCCTCGCCGCATGTCAACGCAACACGTGCAGCGCATGTCCCGACTCATGGCCAAGACCCTCCGCGAGGACCCGGCCGACGCCGAGACCCTGAGCCACCGCCTCCTCGTCCGCGCCGGCTACGTCCGGCGCAGCTCCGCCGGAGTGTGGACCTGGCTGCCGCTCGGCAAGAAGGTCCTCGACGCCGTCTCCCGCGTCGTCCGCGAGGAGATGGACGCCATCGGAGCCCAGGAGGTGCTGCTGCCGGCGCTGCTGCCCAAGGAGCCGTACGAGGTCAGCGGCCGCTGGTCGGAGTACGGGGACCTGCTGTTCCGGCTCAGGGACCGCAAGGGCGCGGACTACCTGCTCGGCCCCACCCACGAGGAGATCTTCACCCTCGTGGTGAAGGACCAGTGCACGTCCTACAAGGACCTGCCCGTGATGCTGTACCAGATCCAGACCAAGTACCGCGACGAGGCCCGGCCCCGGTCCGGGGTGCTGCGCGGGCGCGAGTTCCAGATGAAGGACTCGTACTCCTTCGACATCACGGACGAGGGGCTCGCCGAGTCCTACCGGCTCCACCGCGAGGCGTACGTACGGATCTTCGAGCGGCTCGGGCTCGACCACCGGATCGTGTCCGCGGTGTCGGGCGCGATGGGCGGCTCGGCGTCGGAGGAGTTCCTGGCGCCGGCCGGGGCGGGCGAGGACACGTTCGTGGACTGCCCGGAGTGCGACTACGCGGCGAACACGGAGGCGGTCGTCTTCGTCCCGCGGGCCGCGGCCCCGGCCGATGCCGCGCACGGGGCGCTGGAGGAGATCCCCACGCCCGACACCCCGACGATCGAGACCCTCGCCGCACACCTGGGCGTTCCCGCCTCCGCCACGCTGAAGAACCTCCTGGTGAAGGTCGACGGGGAGATCACGGCGGTGGGCGTGCCGGGCGACCGGGAGGTGGACCTCGGCAAGCTCGGCGAGCACCTGGCGCCGGCGGTGGTCGAGCTGGTGACGGCCGAGGACTTCGCGGGACGGCCCGATCTGGTACGGGGCTACGTGGGCCCGCAGGGGCTGGAGAAGGTGCCCTACATCGCCGACCCCCGGGTGGCACCGGGCACCGCCTGGGTGACCGGGGCCAACAAGCCCGACACGCACGCGCGGAACGTGGTCTGCGGGCGCGACTTCGAGGTGGACCGGTACCTGGACGTGGTCGTGGTGGAGCCGGGCGACCCCTGCCCCGCCTGCGGGGCGGGGCTGCGGCTGGACCGGGCGATCGAGATCGGGCACATCTTCCAGCTGGGACGGAAGTACGCGGACGCCTTCGGGCTGGACGTGCTCGGCCCGCAGGGCAAGCCGGTACGGGTCACCATGGGCTCGTACGGCATCGGCGTCTCGCGGGCGGTCGCCGCGCTGGCCGAGCAGACGGCCGACGCGCGCGGGCTGTGCTGGCCGGCGGAGGTGGCCCCGGCCGACGTGCACGTGGTGGCGGCCGGCAAGGCCGGGCCGCTCGCGGTGGCCGAGGAGGCGGCGCAGGCGCTGGCCGCACGGGGGAAGCGGGTCCTGCTGGACGACCGGGCCGGGGTCTCGCCGGGGGTGAAGCTCACCGACGCGGAGCTGATCGGCGTCCCGTGGATCCTGGTCGCGGGCCGCCGGGCCGCCGAGGGCGTCGTCGAACTCCAGAACCGGCGCACGGGGGCCCGGGAGGAACTCCCGCTGGAGGAGGCCCTGGGGCGCGTGGGGTAGGGCCGGGTCCGGCCCCGCCGGGGGGCGGCTCCCGGCGGTGGCCGGCCGGCGGCCGTCAGCCGGCCGGCGGGGGCGCGGCCCCGGGCGGGTCCGGCGGACCGGGGGCCGGGGCGGCCGGCGGTTCCGGCGGGTCCGGGTGGGGCTGGACCTCCCCGGAGGGGGTCGCCCGTTCCAGGAAGCGGAGGAGCTCCACCGGGAACGGGAGGACCAGGGTGGAGTTCTTCTCCGCCGCCACCGCGATCACCGTCTGGAGCAGGCGCAGCTGAAGGGCCGCCGGCTGGTCCGACATGACGGCCGCCGCCTCGGCCAGCTTGTGCGAGGCCTGGAGCTCCGCGTCCGCGTTGATCACGCGGGCGCGGCGCTCGCGGTCCGCCTCCGCCTGCCTCGCCATCGACCGCTTCATCGTCTCGGGCAGGGAGACGTCCTTGATCTCCACGCGGTCGATCTGGACGCCCCACCCCATCGCCGGGCTGTCGATCATGAGCTCCAGGCCCTGGTTCAGCTTCTCGCGGTTCGAGAGGAGGTCGTCCAGGTCGCTCTTGCCGATGATCGAGCGGAGCGAGGTCTGGGCCATCTGCGAGACCGCGAAGCGGTAGTCCTCCACCGCGATGATCGCGCTCGCCGGGTCGACCACCTTGAAGTAGACGACCGCGTCCACCCGGACCGTGACGTTGTCCCGGGTGATGCCCTCCTGCGCCGGCACGGGCAGCGTGACGATCTGGAGGTTCACCTTCTGCAGCCGGTCCGCCACCGGGAGGATCATCGTGAAACCGGGCGGGCGGACCCCTTCCCGGAGCCGGCCGAACCGGAACACGACCCCGCGTTCGTACTGCTTCACCACCCGCGCGGCGGCGCCCAGGTACACCGCGACGCCCGCGGCGGCGGCGATTCCCGCTGTCAGCAGTTCCTCGACCATGGCGGCCCCCTGCCGGACATGCACCTTTTACTAAGGTATGCCCTACAGCCAGGCCGCGAACTCCAGCAGCAGTTCCGCATCCCGGCGCCGTCCGGCGGCCAGCGCGCGCACCCCGGACTCCACCGCCCGGAACACCGTCCAGCCGCGCAGCCGCTCCCGGTCCACCTCCAGGGAGTCGGCGAGCTTGTGCACCCGCCGCCGCGCCCCCGAGGCCCCCGCCGAGGAGGCCACCAGGTCCTCCAGCCGGTCGCGCACCAGCCGGGCCAGGTCGTAGGCCCGCTCGCCGACCAGGGGGTCCGGGCCCACCGTCAGCCACGGCGCCCGCTCGCCCGCCAGGACCTTGCCCTGCCGGAAGTTCCCGTGCAGCAGGAGCTCCTCCGGCGGCCGGACGGTCAGCTCCCCGTGGAGGGACAGGGCCGTGTCGGCCAGCGCCCGGGCCTCCGGGGGCGCCGAGCGCAGGGCCTCGGCCTGGGGGGCCGTGCGCTCGGCCACCGTTTCGAAGGGGTGGCCGGCCGGCGGGCGCACCCAGAGGCGGCGCAGCGTGCCGCACGCCTCCAGCAGGGCCTTGGCCTCCGGGAGCGAGCGCAGGGAGACGTCCGCGTGCAGCCGCTCCAGCAGGAGGGCGCCGTCGTCCTCGTGGTGGCGCGAGTCCAGGACCCGTACCGCGCCGAAGCCGCCCCAGTGGGCGAGCGCGGCCAGCTCGAGGGCGGGACGGGCCCCCGGGGGCGCCAGCTTCAGGGCGGCCGGGGTGCCGTCGGCGTAGCGGACCAGGATCACCAGGCTGCTGCGGCCGCCGGGCGCCAGGGCCCGCTGGGACACCACGTCCCGCCGCTCCAGCGCCTCCTTGGCGAGTTCGGGCAGCCGCTCCAGCCACTGGGTGTCCTGAGCTGTCCGCGGCGGCTCGCCGAGCGCCCGTACGAGCCGCTGCGGCGGTTCGAAAGCCATGCGTGCGTGGTCCCTTTCAGCCGGTACGGGCCCCGTCCGAGCGTTCGGTGAGCCCAGGGAAGGCTACGCCGACACCGCGCCAGCGTGCCGCGCGCACGGCCGCGGCGGTCAGCGCGTCGGCCGCGTCGCGGCGCAACTGGCCGTCCGCCGCCCGGACGAGGTCCGAGTACGCGCCCGCCACCCGGTCCTCGATGTCGGCGGCCAGCCGCTCGGCGTCGTCGCCGGAGCGCACCTCGAAGGGCAGGGCGTACGCCGCCTCCGACGGCCTGGGCGCGCCGCCCAGCTCGCGCACGGTCCGGGTGAGCCGGTCGCGGCGCGAGAGGTGCTGGCCGTACGCCTCCCGCGCCTCGGTCGCCCGGGCGGGGTCGATCCGGGCGCCGATGACCCCGTACCCGTACGTCGCCGCGTGCTCGGCGGCCAGCGCCGCCTGGGCGGCCTCCAGCGCGCGGCCCGCGGGGGAGGGGGAGGGCTTCACGGCGGTGTTCACGAGGAGGCTCCCGGGTTCGAGGTCAGCAGGTAGGCGTGGACGGCGCCGCAGGCGGCCACCGAGGCCAGCAGCCGGGCCAGCTCGCCGGGGGCGCCGGCCAGGGCGATGGTCCGGGCCTCCGACAGGCTCCGCTCGGCGTCCGCGAGCGCGCTCAGGGCCTCGGCGGGCTTCTCCGGGACCTGGGCCCGGCCGGCCGCCGGGGCGCTGGGCGGGGGAGAGGCGGAGGAAGAGGCGGACGGGGAGGCCGGCCGGGAGGGCGCCGGGCTCGCCTTGGCGGTGCCGAGGGCCAGGGCCCCGGTGTGCGCGGCGACGGCCTGGCGCAGCGGCGCGAGCCGCCCGGACAGATCGGGGTGCACGGCGACGGTGGCGTCGTAACGTTCCAGCAGCCGCTCGCTGTCACGGACGGCGCCCTCCCGCATCCGCCGTTCGAGTGAAATCCCGCTGTCCGCGCCGGCCGTCTCACCCCCGCCGGAACACCCGGTGACCAGCGCGGACCCGGCGGCCGCGGCGGCGGCTCCGGCGAGCACGCTCCTGCGTGAGGGCGAGGGCCTCGAAGGCAAGGACCAGGGCACGGTGACGTCCTCGGGGTGGTGGCGGGGCAAGGTGTGATCACGGTACCCGGGGGTCCGCCCGGCGGCGCGGACGGCAACACCCTCCGCGACCGGATACCCTTTGACCTGACACGCGACGGAAAACCACAACAGCACACGCGGCCGAGGAGTCACCCGGATGAGCACCACCCAGAGCGACAGGCTGCGCGGACTGCTGGAGCCGCTCGTCGCCGCCAAGGGCCTGGACCTCGAGGAGATCGAGCTTTCCAAGGCGGGCAGGCGCCGGATGCTGAGGATCGTCGTGGATTCCGACGAAGGCGTGGAACTGGACGCGTGCGCCGAGCTGAGCCGTGAGGCCTCGGACGCGCTCGACGCGTCCGACGTGATGGGCGAGGACGAGTACGTCCTCGAAGTCAGCTCCCCGGGCGCGGACCGCCCGCTCAGCGAGCACCGCCACTACGTGCGGGCCACGGGCCGTCTCGTGAAGTTCCAGCTGGCGGAGGGCGGCGAGCTGATCGCCCGCATCCTCGACGTCGACGACGAGGGCATGGACCTCGAAGTCCCGGGTGTGAAGGGCCGCAAGGCGACCGCCCGCCGCATCGCGTTCACCGACATCGCCAAGGCGCGTGTCGAGATCGAGTTCAACCGCAAGGACAAGAAGGAAGAGGAGGCGTAGCCGTGGACATCGACATGAGTGCCCTGCGGGGTCTGGTCCGGGAGAAGGAGATCTCCTTCGACCTGCTCGTCGAGGCGATCGAGTCGGCCCTCCTCATCGCGTACCACCGCACCGAGGGCAGCTTCCGCCGCGCCCGTGTGGTGCTGGACCGCGCCAACGGCCACGTGGTCGTGTGGGCGACCGAGGACCCGCGCGATCTCGAGGAGGGGCAGGAGCCCAAGGAGTTCGACGACACCCCGTCGGACTTCGGCCGCATCGCCGCGACGACCGCCAAGCAGGTGATCCTCCAGCGTCTGCGCGACGCCGAGGACGACCTGACCTTCGGCGAGTTCGCCGGCCGTGAGGGCGACGTCATCACCGGCGTCGTCCAGCAGGGCAAGGACCCGAAGAACGTCCTGGTCGACATCGGCAAGCTGGAGGCCATCCTGCCGGTGCAGGAGCAGGTCCCCGGTGAGGAGTACCCGCACGGGCTCCGCCTGAAGGCGTACGTCGTGCGCGTGGCGAAGGGTGTCCGCGGTCCGTCCGTGACCCTGTCGCGCACCCACCCGAACCTGGTGAAGAAGCTCTTCGCCCTGGAGGTCCCGGAGATCGCCGACGGCAGCGTCGAGATCTCCGCGATCGCCCGCGAGGCCGGCCACCGCACCAAGATCGCGGTCCGGTCCACCCGTTCGGGCCTGAACCCGAAGGGCGCCTGCATCGGCCCGATGGGCAGCCGCGTGCGCAACGTGATGGCCGAACTGCACGGCGAGAAGATCGACATCGTCGACTGGTCGGACGACCCGGCGGAGATGGTCGCGAACGCCCTGTCACCCGCCCGGGTGAGCAAGGTCGAGGTCGTCGACTGGGACTCGCGCTCCGCGCGGGTGACCGTCCCCGACTACCAGCTGTCGCTGGCCATCGGCAAGGAGGGCCAGAACGCCCGCCTCGCCGCGCGGCTCACCGGCTGGCGCATCGACATCCGGCCGGACACCGAGCCGGCGCCCGACGCGGACGCCGACCGGGACTGACCGGAAACGGTGCCCGGGCGGACGCCCGGGAGGGAATAAATCGCTACCGGACGACCGTTTCCGGCCGGTAGACAGGGGGTCCTCGTACGTGAGGACCCCCCGTGGATCACGACGACATCCGTTCGATTTTTCACCTGAAGGGGTGAGGTCGGTGCGGGGAGGTAGACTTAGGCGTGTCTGGCCGGACGCAAGCCCGCGCATGCCCCGAACGCACCTGTGTGGGGTGCCGGGAGCGAGCGGCCAAGAGCGATCTGCTGCGCATCGTGGCGGTCGGGGACGCATGCGTCCCTGATCCTCGCGGTACGCTGCCCGGCCGGGGTGCGTACGTGCACCCTGCCGTGGTCTGCCTCGACCAGGCGGTCCGCCGCAGAGCGTTCCCCCGGGCCCTCCGGTCCGCAGGACCGCTCGACACGGAGGGACTGCGCAATGCCCTGGCCGTCCAGGCCGTGGCGACACCGTAAGAAGAAGTACGGCACGGATTCCCGTGCGGTCAGGTACCTCGCGAGTTGGAAGTAGGTCGAGATTGCGATGAGCACTCGATGAGTACGCGATGAGTACGCCCATGAAGTAGCGACGGTCCGGCGTAACCCGGACCTAAAAGGAGCGAAGTGGCTAAGGTCCGGGTATACGAACTCGCCAAGGAGTTCGGGGTTGAGAGCAAGGTCGTCATGGCCAAGCTCCAAGAACTCGGTGAATTCGTCCGTTCGGCGTCCTCGACGATCGAGGCGCCGGTTGTACGCAAGTTGACTGACGCACTGCAGGGGCCCGGCGGCAACGCCGGCAAGTCCGCTGCGAAGCCCGGCGCGCCCCGCAAGGCCGCGCCCGCCAAGCCCGCGGCGCCCTCCCCGGCGACCGCGGCACGTCCTGCCCCCAAGCCCGGCGCACCGGCCCCCAAGCCGGCCGCGGCCGAGGCTCCGGCGGCCCCCGCCCCGGTGACTCCGGCCGCTCCCGGCCCGCGTCCCGGCCCCAAGGCTCCGGCCGCCCCGAAGCCCGCTCCGGCGGCTCCCGTGGCGACCGAGTTCTCCGCGCCCCCGGCGGCTCCGGCCGCTCCGGCGCGTCCCGCCGCCTCCCCCGGCCCGCGTCCGGCGCAGCAGCGCCCGGCCGGCCAGGGTCAGGGTGCCCGTCCCGGCGCTCCGCGTCCGGCCGGCGCCACCCCCGGTGGCCAGGCCCCGCGTCCCGGTGCTCCGGCCCCGCGTCCGCAGGGTGCCCGTCCGGCGGGTCCCCGTCCGGGCAACAACCCGTTCACGTCCGGCGGCTCCACCGGCATGGCGCGCCCGCAGGCGCCCCGTCCGGCCGGCGCCCCGCGTCCCGGTGCCCCCGGCGCCGGCGGCCAGGGTGCCCCGCGTCCGCAGGCCGGCCCCGGCGGCGCCCCGCGTCCGCAGGGTCCCGGCGGCGCCCGTCCGACCCCGGGCGGCATGCCCCGTCCGCAGGGCGGCGCCCCGCGTCCGGGCGGTGCTCCCGGTGGTAACCGTCCGAACCCGGGCATGATGCCGCAGCGTCCCGCTGCCGGTGGCCCCGGTCCCCGTCCCGGCGGCGGTCCCCGCCCCGGTCCGGGTGGCGCAGGCCGTCCGGGTGGTCCCGGTCGTCCCGGCGGCGGCGGCTTCGCCGGCCGTCCGGCCGGTCCGGGCTCGCGTCCGGCCGGCGGCGGCTTCGGCGGCCCGCGTCCGGGTGGCGGCGGCTTCGGCGGCGGCCCGGCCGGCGCCGGTGGCGGCGGCCGTCCCGGCTTCGGCGGTCGTCCCGGTGGTCCCGGTGCCCGTGGTGGCACGCAGGGTGCCTTCGGCCGTCCCGGCGGGCCCGCCCGTCGCGGTCGCAAGTCGAAGCGTCAGAGGCGCCAGGAGTACGAGGCCATGCAGGCCCCGTCCGTGGGCGGCGTGATGCTGCCCCGCGGCAACGGCGAGACCGTTCGCCTGTCGCGCGGTGCCTCCCTCACCGACTTCGCGGAGAAGATCAACGCCAACCCGGCGTCGCTGGTCGCGGTCATGATGAACCTCGGCGAGATGGTCACTGCCACGCAGTCCGTCTCCGACGAGACCCTCCAGCTCCTGGCCGGCGAGATGAACTACACGGTTCAGATCGTCAGCCCGGAGGAGGAGGACCGCGAGCTGCTCGAGGGCTTCGACATCGAGTTCGGCGAGGACGAGGGCGGCGAGGAGTTCCTCATGCCGCGTCCGCCGGTCGTCACCGTCATGGGTCACGTCGACCACGGTAAGACCCGCCTCCTCGACGCCATCCGCAAGACGAACGTCGTCGCGGGCGAGGCCGGTGGCATCACCCAGGGCATCGGCGCCTACCAGGTGGGCACCGAGGTCAACGGTGAAGACCGCAAGATCACCTTCATCGACACCCCGGGTCACGAGGCGTTCACCGCCATGCGTGCCCGTGGTGCGAAGTCGACCGACATCGCGATCCTCGTGGTCGCGGCCAACGACGGCGTCATGCCGCAGACGATCGAGGCGCTGAACCACGCCAAGGCCGCCGGCGTCCCGATCGTCGTCGCGGTCAACAAGATCGACGTCGAGGGTGCCGACCCGGTCAAGGTGCGCGGTCAGCTCACCGAGTTCGGTCTGGTCGCCGAGGAGTACGGCGGCGACACGATGTTCGTCGACATCTCCGCCAAGCAGGGTCTGCACATCGACTCCCTGCTGGAGGCCGTCGTCCTCACCGCCGACGCCTCGCTCGACCTGCGCGCCAACCCCGAGCAGGACGCTCAGGGTATTGCGATCGAGTCCCACCTCGACCGTGGCCGCGGTGCCGTCGCCACCGTCCTCGTCCAGCGCGGTACCCTCCGCGTCGGCGACACGATGGTCGTGGGCGACGCCTACGGCCGCGTGCGCGCCATGCTCGACGACAAGGGCAACAACATCGAGGAAGCGGGTCCGTCGACCCCCGTCCTGGTCCTGGGTCTCACCAACGTCCCCGGCGCCGGCGACAACTTCCTCGTCGTCGACGAGGACCGCACCGCCCGTCAGATCGCCGAGAAGCGTGCTGCGCGTGAGCGCAACGCCAACTTCGCCAAGCGCGTCCGTCGCGTGTCCCTCGAGGACCTCGACTCCGTGCTCAAGGCCGGTCTGGTCCAGGAACTCAACCTCATCATCAAGGGTGACTCCTCCGGTGCGGTCGAGGCCCTCGAGTCCTCGCTGCTCCAGCTGGACGTCGGCGAAGAGGTCGACATCCGCGTCCTGCACCGCGGTGTGGGTGCGGTCACCGAGTCCGACATCTCGCTGGCGATGGGCTCCGACGCCATCGTCATCGGCTACAACGTCCGCGCTGTCGGCCGTGCCGCGCAGATGGCGGACCGCGAGGGCGTCGACGTCCGGTACTACTCGGTGATCTACCAGGCCATCGAGGAGATCGAGGCGGCCCTCAAGGGTCTGCTCAAGCCGGAGTACGAAGAGGTCGAGCTCGGTACGGCGGAGATCCGCGAGATCTTCCGCTCGTCCAAGCTGGGCAACATCGCCGGTGTCCTGGTCCGCTCGGGCGAGGTCAAGCGCAACACCAAGGCGCGGCTCCTGCGCGATGGCAAGGTCATCGCCGAGAACCTCACCATCTCCGGTCTGCGCCGCTTCAAGGACGACGTCACCGAGATCCGCGAAGGCTTCGAGGGCGGTATCAACCTCGGTTCCTTCAACGACATCAAGATCGACGACGTCATCGCGACGTACGAGATGCGCGAGAAGCCGCGCGCGTAAGCGCGAGGCGGTTCGCACCGTGTCGTAGGTAGCTGTAACACCGGGGCCGGTCGGCGGAATATCCGTCGATCGGCCCCGGCCGTTGCGTGTACGGTTCTGGTGACCCTGCCGAGCGACGGCCGGCAGGCCACCGAACCCGCACCGGCGGGATATCCGGAACTGCATGTACGTGGGGACTCTGTCCTTCGATCTGCTCCTCGGCGACGTCCACTCGCTGAAGGAGAAACGCTCCGTCGTCCGGCCCATCGTCGCCGAGCTCCAGCGCAAGTTCGCCGTGAGCGCGGCCGAGGTGGGAGACCAGGACCTGCACCGCAGGGCCCGTATAGGGGTGGCCCTGGTGAGCGGGGACGCGGGGTTCGTGTCGGACGTACTCGACCGCTGTGAGCGGCTGGTCGCGGCGCGTCCGGAAGTGGAGCTGCTGTCCGTGAGACGGCGGTTCCACGGTGATGAAGACTGATTGCTTGTCTGCAAGGAAGAAGGAGACGGACCAGTGGCCGACAATGCGCGGGCGAAGAAGCTGGCGGACCTCATCCGGGAGGTGGTGGCGCAGAAGCTGCAGCGTGGAGTCAAGGACCCCCGCCTCGGCACGCACGTGACCATCACCGACACCCGGGTCACCGGCGACCTGCGGGAGGCCACGGTCTTCTACACGGTCTACGGCGACGACGAGGACCGCGCCAGCGCGGCAGCGGGACTGGAGAGCGCCAAGGGCGTACTGCGCTCCGCGGTCGGCCGGGCGGCGGGAACCAAGTTCACGCCCACCCTGACCTTCGTCGCGGACGCCCTCCCGGAGAACGCCAAGACCATCGAGGACCTCCTCGAGAAGGCGCGGACCTCCGACGCCCAGGTGCGCGAGGTCTCCTCCGGCGCCCAGTACGCCGGTGAGGCCGACCCGTACAAGAAGCCGGGCGAAGAAGACGACGAGGACGCAGCCGCGGAATGAGCACCGACGCAGGGAAGACTCCGGACGGCCTTGTCATCGTCGACAAGCCGTCCGGCTTCACTTCGCACGACGTGGTCGCCAAGATGCGCGGGATCGCCAAGACCCGCCGCGTCGGCCACGCGGGCACCCTCGACCCCATGGCGACGGGTGTCCTCGTCCTCGGCGTGGAGAAGGCCACCAAGCTCCTCGGCCACCTCGCGCTGACCGAGAAGGAGTACCTCGGGACGATCCGCCTCGGGCAGTACACCCTCACGGACGACGCCGAGGGCGAGATCACCGCTTCCGCGGACGCCTCCGGGGTCACCCGGGAGGCCGTGGACGCCGGGATCGCCAAGCTGTCCGGCGAGATCATGCAGGTCCCGTCCAAGGTCAGCGCGATCAAGATCAAGGGCGTGCGCTCCTACAAGCGCGCACGCGACGGCGAGGACTTCGAGATCCCGGCCCGTCCGGTGACCATCTCGTCGTTCCAGGTGTACGACATGCGGGAGGCGGAGGCCGAGGACGGCACCAAGGTCGTCGACCTGGTCGTCTCCGTCGTCTGCTCCAGCGGCACCTACATCCGCGCCCTCGCCCGCGACCTGGGCGCCGACCTGGGCGTCGGCGGGCACCTCACGGCGCTGCGGCGCACGCGGGTGGGCCCGTACAAGCTCGACAAGGCGCGCACGCTGGACCAGCTCCAGGAGGAGCTGACCGTCATGCCGATCGGCGAGGCGGCCGCGGCCGCGTTCGCGCGCTGGGACCTGGACGCCCGGCGGGCCTCGCTGCTCGCCAACGGCGTGCGGATCGACATGCCGGACGAGTACCAGGACGGCCGGACCGTGGCCGTCTACGGGCCCCAGGGGCAGTTGCTCGGGCTCGTCGAGAGCAAGGGCGGCAAGGCGAAGTCCCTGGCGGTCTTCGTCTGAGCGGCTTTTGCGTGACGTGGAGCGGTGAGCGAGCAGGGACTGCCGCTCACCGCTCCCCGACCCCCCGCGGGGAGGTCTT
>NZ_JBFBGN010000164.1:0-13602 GCF_040684675.1 Streptomyces sp. NPDC089915
CCGAAATCCAGCCCCGCCGGCGTTTGAGGCGCGGGGGTCCGGGGGCGGAGCCCCCGGGAGGCGCCGCGCAGCGGGACCGGCCCCCGACACGAGCCGCACGCTTCACGACCCCGCCCCGGGGAACTGGAATGGTGGATCAGCCCGATCCACCACACCGACCCCTGGGGGCCACGCAGATGACCGCACCCACCCCGCGCCGGGCCCTCCTGGCCCTCGCCCTCGCCGCAGCCACGGCATCCGCCCTGCCCACGGCCGGCCGGGCCGCCGCGGCCACCGGAGCCCCCGACGGCACCGCCGCCGCGGCGACCGGCACCGTCGACAACCGCTTCTGGTACACCCACGCCCACTGGCTCGCCGGCACCCACCGCGGCACGGCCGCCGTCGACGGCACCCGCCCCGGGCTGGAGATCGCGGCGCCCGCCGGCCGCACCGACTACACCGACCCGCACACCGGCCGGAAGTCCACCTGGGAGTACGCCGCCTGGACCTCCCCCGTGCACCGCTCCACCGTCCCCGCCACCGAGGCCATCGCCTCCTGGAACGCCCGGACCCCGGCCGGCACCTGGATCCAGACCGAACTGCGCGTCACCTACCCCGACGGCACCGTCGGCCCCTGGTACGTGATGGGCCGCTGGGCGGCTGGGGACGGCGACATCCGCCGCACCTCCGTCGACGGCCAGGGCGACGGCCGCACCGCCGTCTCGACGGACACCCTGGCCGTGGACGGCCCGGCCGCGGCGGACGGGGTGCGGATCACGCACTGGCAGCTGCGCCTGACCCTGTACCGCCGTCCCGGCGCCGCCGGCGGGCCCACGGTCTGGCTGGCCGGAGCGATGGCCTCCGCCGTCCCGGACCGGTTCACCGTCCCGGCGTCCGCCCCCTCGGGCAGGGCCCACGAGCTGAAGGTCCCGCGCTACTCCCAGGAAGTGCACACCGGCCAGTACCCGGAGTACGACAACGGCGGCGAGGCCTGGTGCAGCCCCACCTCCAGCCAGATGATCATCGAGTACTGGGGCCGCAGGCCCACCGCCGCCGCCCTGGCCTGGGTCGATCCGGGATACGCCGACCCCCAGGTCTGCCACGCGGCCCGCTCCACCTACGACGCCGCCTACAAGGGCTGCGGGAACTGGCCCTTCAACGCCGCCTACGCCGCGACCTACCGCGACATGGCCGGCGTCGTCACCCGCCTCGGCTCCCTCGCCGACCTGGAGGCCCTGGTGGCCGCCGGGATCCCGGCCATCACCTCCCAGTCCTTCCTGCGCGAGGAGCTGACCGGAGCCGGCTACGGCACCGCGGGCCACCTGATGACCGTGATCGGGTTCACCGCGGCCGGGGACGTGATCGCCAACGACCCGAACTCGGCGGACAACACCGCGGTCCGCCGCGTCTACAAGCGGCGCGAGTGGGAGAACGTCTGGCTGCGGACCAAGCGCCGCAACGCGGCCGGCAAGACCGTCTCCGGCAGCGGCGGCGTCTGCTACCTCTACGCCCCGGCCCGGCCGACGGCCGCCCAGATCGCCGCGCTGCGGCAGGTCGGGGTGCTGTGAGGGGGAGGCGGCGCCGGATCCCGCCGGAAACCGCCGAACAACCGTTGCTCCGGATGGCTTAACGGGCTGATTATGGGCATAAAGGGCATATAAGGCTTCTCATAGGAGGCAGCCCACCATGACCACCCATCCGAACATCGAACACCACCCGGACCTCGTCGAAATGCGGACTCGGTTCGAGCGGGTGACGGCCACCCCCGCCGCGCAGGCCGTGGAGGCGCTGGCCCTGATCACGGGCCTGTACCTGGCGGCCTCGGCGTGGATCGCCGGGTTCAGCGCGCTGAGCCCGCTGGCCATCAACAACCTCATCGCCGGCGCGGCCTTCTGCCTGTGCATGGGCGGCCTGGGCTCGGCGTACGAACGGACGCACGCGATGGCCTGGACCGCGGTCGCGATCGGCGCCTGGACCATCGTGGCCCCCTGGGTCATGGCCGGTGCGATGGACACCACCCGCAGTGTCGTCAGCAACGTCATCACCGGCGCGGTCGCCCTGTGCCTCGGCCTGGCCATGGTGGCCATCGGCGGACGCCCGCGCACGACCACCTGACCCGGACCGCGAACGCCGTACGCCACCGGGCCCCGGCCGGTCCTCCGCAGCGCGGAGGCCGCCGGGGCCCGGTGGCGTACGGCCCGCGCCGCCCTGTGACCCTTGCCATATACCGTGAATGCCGCGAACGCTGGCACATTGGACGGCATGACCGCACACACCGCCACCCTCACCGCCCGCGCCCGGCGCCTCGTCGGCACCGGCGGCCCCAAGGACTCCGCCTGGCTGGAGCACGTGCTCGGCTGGACGCTGGTGGTCGTCGTGGCCATGTTCGTCACCCAGGTCGGCTGGCTGTAGGCCCGTCCTCCGGGCTCAGGACGCCTCCAGCCGCAGCCCGTCGGTGACGATCACGTCCGAGGTGACCAGCGCCTGCTCGGCGCTGACCCGGGTCATGAACACGAACGGCGGGATGACCGGGGGAGCCGGCAGCCCGTCCGGGCTGAACGTCACGCACAGCAGCCCCTCGATGCACCCGCTGAACCGCGTCAGGTACAGCGTCACGTCCCCGCGCAGCTCCAACGACCGGGCGGCCAGCCCGTACTCGCCCCCGCCGTCGCGGGTGCGCAGCCGGTAGTCCCGCAGCGAGGCCGCCGCCATCTTCAGGACGAGGACCCGGCGCGGGCCGTCCGCGGTCGCCACCTCGGTGACCCCGGCCAGGGCGAACCCCTGCGGGGCGAAGAGCGAGGTGGTCACCGTCGGGGGAGTACGGGCGGCCGGCGGCGGCCCCTGCCCTGCGGCCGGCTCCGCCCGCGCCGGCGGAGTCCCGGCGGCCAGCGCCGCCAGCAGCGCCACCGGCAGCGCGACGGCCAGCACCCGGGGCGGGCCCGGCGCCCCCGGGACCGGCTCGTCCCGGCTCCGCCGGTAGGGGCCCTCCTCCCCGCCCTCCTCCCCGCCGTCCGGCAGCGGGGTCCACCCGAAGGCCAGGGCGCCGCCCGCGATGCCCAGCAGGGCGCCGACGAAGAAGCCGCCCAGGTTGGTCGCGACGAAGGACACCACCGACAGCAGCAGGGCGTGCACCGAGACGTAGGCCCGGGCCTGCGGCAGGTACCAGAGGAACAGCCCCGCGAGGATCAGCGCGGCCCCGATCCCGATGGCCGCGATCCCGCCCAGACCCAGGCCGACCAGCACCGTCAGCGGCGAGAGCGGGACCAGCAGCAGCTCGGTCCCGCCCAGCACCAGCAGCAGCCCGCCCCAGAACGGACGGCCCCGCCGCCAGACCCGCAGCCGCGCCCGCCGGTCCGCTAGGTGAAGCACGGGGCCCCGCCGAGACTGACGCCGAGGCGCAGCCCCTTGAGCCGGAAGTTGCCGCCGGTGGCCGACCAGGCGTGCGACCGCACCCCCGCGACCTCGATGTTCCCCGCCTGGAGCCCGAACTTGCCCGGCTCGCCCCGCACCCCGTCCACCTGGTCGAGGGTGGAGGCGTCCCGGCCGATCTGCGCCGTGCCGAAGGTGGCGTCGCCGACGAGGTCCTCGCCGTCGATGACCAGGTTGGTGGCGGTCACGTCCCCGGCCGGGCCGCCCGCCGTCAGTTTGAACACCACCGGGCCCAGCGGGGTGTCCACCTTCGCGGACTGGCAGATGTCGCTCAGGGTGGCCTCCCCGATCCCCAGCAGCGCCACCGGGTGCCCCGTGCCGTCGGCGGAGCGGTCGGTGTGCACGTACGAGGCGAGCCCCTTGCTGCTCAGCTTCGACGAGGAGACCTGGAAACTCGTCCCCGATACGGCGAAGGACGCGGCGAGCGCGCCCTGTGCCATGACCACGGCCAGCACCCCGACGGCCGCGACCGCCGGCAGCGCCACGGCCGCCGATTTCCTCCAGTTGACCCGGCCTTCGGCGGGCTTCGTGCCGTCCTTGCCCATGCGGCCCCTCCCGTACACTGCGGGAATTCCTGTGGCGGACAGTTCGACGCTTCGAGGCTAGGGCCGGATTTGAATAATAGTCAACAGAGCGGCAAGACCGGCCGATCGCAGGTTCGCAGGGCCGAACTCATGGCGATCGGGCGGAAGTTGTTCGCCGAGACCTCGTACGACGCCCTCTCCATGGACGACATCGCCCAGCACGCGGGGGTCGCCAAGGGGCTCGTCTACTACTACTTCAAGAGCAAGCGCGGCTACTACCTGGCCGTCGTCGAGGACTCGGTCGCCCAGCTCGTCGCCCGGGCCACCGGCGAGCCCGAACTGCCGGGCGCGCAGCGGCTGCGCCGTACCGTCGACGGCTACCTCCACTACGCCGAGCACCACCGCGCCGCCTACCGCACCATCGTCACCGGCGGGGTCGGCTCCGACGCCGAGGTGCTCGCGATACGCGACGCCGTGCGCGAGGAGCTGCTCGCCGCCATCGCCGAGGGCGCGTACGGCCGCCGCACCGTGCCGCCGCTGGCCCGGCTCGCCCTCGTCGGCTGGCTCTCCGGGGTGGAGGGCACCACCCTCGACTGGACCGGCGCCCCCGAGGGCGAGGGCGAGGGCGAGGGCGAGGCCGGGGACGGGGGCCGGCCCGACCGGTCCGCGGTCGCCGGGCTCCTCGTCCGGCAGCTGCGCGCGACCTTCACGGTGATCGAGGGGCTCGTCCCCGAATGTCCCGCTCCTCCGGTGAGCCCCGAGGAGGCTTCGAGCGCCCCGGATGATCATGGCAATCCTGTACCGGTGACGTAAAGCGCCTGATCGGGCATACTCAAGCCGCCGCAGCCGCTGTTCGAGCCCTTCCGTGACCCGGGAGGGCAGCATCGGCTGTGAGAGCACCGAGATCCGGTGGCGCGTACCACACCTCACGCGTCGCCGCCGTGCCCGACGAGGGAGGAGAGCGCCGCCATGACCGACCGCGCCCCGCAGCCGGTGGACCGTCAGCTGCCCACCGAGGAGTCCCGGGACCTCCTCGCGCTCGTACGCGAGATCGCCCAGAGGGAGATCCGCCCCAACGCCGCCGACGAGGAGGACGCCGGGCGCTTCCCCCGCGAGGTCTTCACCCTGCTCTCCGAGTCCGGGCTGCTGGGCCTCCCGTACGCGGGCGAGTTCGGCGGCGGCGACCAGCCGTACGAGGTCTACCTCCAGGTCCTGGAGGAGCTCGCGGCCGCCCGCCTGACCGTGGGCCTGGGCGTCAGCGTCCACTCGCTGGCCTGCCACGGCCTCGCCGGGTACGGCACCAAGGAGCAGCGCGCCGCCCACCTGCCCGACATGCTCGGCGGCGGGCTGCTCGGCGCCTACTGCCTCTCCGAGCCGGCCTCCGGCTCGGACGCCGCCTCGCTGACCACCAAGGCCGTGCGCGACGGCGACGACTGGGTGATCACCGGCACCAAGGCCTGGATCACCCACGGCGGGGTCGCCGACTTCTACACCGTCCTCGCCCGCACCGGCGCCCCCGGCGCCAAGGGCATCACGGCCTTCCTCGTCCCCGGTGACGCCGAGGGCCTGACGGCCGCCGTCCCCGAGAAGAAGATGGGCATGAAGGGCTCGCCCACCGCCCAGCTGCACTTCGACGGCGTGCGCGTCCCCGACGCCCGGCGGATCGGCGAGGAGGGGCAGGGCTTCACCATCGCGCTGGCCGCCCTCGACGCCGGCCGCCTCGGGATCGCCGCCTGCGCCATCGGCGTCGCCCAGGCCGCCCTCGACGAGGCCGTCTCCTACGCCCTCGGCCGCCACCAGTTCGGGCACCCGATCGCCGACTTCCAGGGGCTGCGCTTCATGCTGGCCGACATGGCCACCAAGATCGAGGCGGGCCGGGCGCTCTACCTCGCGGCCGCGCGGCTGCGCGACGCGGGCAAGCCGTTCTCCCGGCAGGCGGCGATGGCCAAGCTGTTCTGCACGGACGCGGCCATGGCCGTCACCACGGACGCGGTCCAGATCCTCGGCGGCTACGGCTACACCGCGGACTTCCCGGTGGAGCGCCTGATGCGCGAGGCGAAGGTGCTCCAGATCGTGGAGGGCACCAACCAGATCCAGCGCATGGTCATCGCCCGCCACCTGGCCGGCCCCGAGACCCGCTGACGACCGGCCGCAGGGGCCGCGCCGGCGGGCAGCCGGAGCGGCCCCTGCGGCGTTCCCTCAGCCGAAGAGCGGACCCGACGGCCAGATCGGGGAGGAGGCGATCCGGGACCAGTCCGGATCGTGCCGGCCCGGCAGGGTCCTCCCGTCGGCGGCCCAGCGGGCGAGCAGCGCCGCGTAGACCGGCGGGTCGGGCTGCCCGCGGTGCCCCTGCGCCCCCGGCCGGGGCTGCTCGGGCGCCGGGTGCCGGACGCTCTGCGCGGCGGGCTGCGGCACCGCCTGCGGATATGCCTGCGGATGTGCCTGCGGCACCGCCTGCGGAAGTCCCTGCCGAACCGATTCTTCGTAGCCCGGCGGGGTGGGACGCCGCCTGCGTCCCGCTCTCGGCGATGGCGTCTCGAGGGTGGTCATGCAGGGCCAACGCGGGACCCGACGCACGGGTAACCCCCGCCCCTCCGCGCCCATCCGTTCGAGCCTTCCCACGCGCGCGCCGGTGGCCAGGAGTGCCGTGCTGTCAGGGTGTGCCACAACCCTGGTCGCGGGAGCGATATCTGACGTACCGTCATATCCGCTCGCCCGGCGCCGCGCCGGCACCCGCGCCCAGGAGGTTCGCCCATGCCCGCCGACCGTCCCGTGCCCCTCGACGAGTACCCCGTCCACCAGGCCCCGCTCTCGATGAAGCACCTGGTCACGGGCGACCGCAACGCCTACGACCGCTGCATCTTCCACGTCTTCGACCACGCCGGCCGCGCCGTCCTCATCCTCGGCCTCGGCGTCTACCCCAACGCCGGGGTCATCGACGCCTACGCCACCCTCCGGCTCGGCGACGAGCTCCTCGCCGTCCGCGCCTCCGACGCGCTGACCGACGACCGCATGAACCTCTCGGTCGGCCCCCTGTCGATCACCGTGGACGTCCCGCTCCGACGGCTCACCCTGCGCTGCGACCCCGACCCCGGGGACCCGCGCGGACTCTCGTACGAGATCACCTGGACCGCCGAGTTCCCCGCCGTCTGGGAGCCCCACCACATCCAGCGGCGCGGCGACCGCCTCATGCTGGAGGGCCGCCGCTTCGTCCAGGCCGGCAACGTCACCGGCACCGTCCGCGCCCGCGGCGAGGAGTTCACCCTGACCCCGGGGGAGTGGACCGGAACCCGCGACCGCAGCTGGGGCGTGCGCCCGATACCCGGCGAGGACGGCGGCCGCGCCGCCGAGGAGATGCGCCCCGAGGGCTTCCACTGGCTCTGGATCCCCGTCCGCTTCGAGGACCGCTTCGTCATGGTCATCGCCCAGGAGGACGCCGACGGCCACCGCACCCTGAACGAGGCCGTCCAGGTCTTCCCCGAGGGCACGGGCCGCCACGACGTCCAGCTCGGCTGGCCCCACACCGAGATCCGCTACCGCCCCGGGAGCCGACACCCCGAACGGGCCGTCGTCCACCTCACCGACCCCTCTCGCAAACCCCTCGAACTCGGGGTGGAGATCCTCAACTCCTCCCCGCTGGCCGTGGGCGCCGGCTACCCGCCCGCCGCCGACTGGCAGCACGGCAGCTGGCAGGGCCGCGGCTGGACCGACCGCCGCGCCTACGACCTCTCCGATCCCGCCGCCCACCCCATGGCCGCCTTCGGGGTCACCGACCACTCGGCCCGCTTCACCCTCGACGGCCGCACCGGCTTCGGCATCTTCGAACACGGCAGCTTCGGCCGCCACGACCCCAGCGGCTTCGCCGACTACACCTCGGTCGCCCCCTGACCGGCCCCGATCCGGCTCAGGAGCCCCAAGAGTTGAGGAGTTCGACATGACGGCACCGCGCCCCCGCACCTCCACCCGCGAACCCGAGGAACTCGGCCGCCGCCTCACGGCCTGGCTCGACCGCCGGCTGCCCGGCGCCAAGGTCACCGGCACCTCCGTGCCCGGCTCCAACGGCATGTCCAGCGAGACCCTGCTCTTCGACGTCGACCACCCCGACGCCCCCGTCCGCGCCTGCGCCCTGCGCCTGGCCGCCGACCCGGCCGCCTACACCGTCTTCCCCTCCTACGACATGCCCCGCCAGCACCGCGTGATGGCCCTGGTCGCCGAGCACACCGACCTCCCCGTCCCGCGGGTGCTCTGGCTGGAGGAGGACCCCGCCCCGCTCGGCTCGCCGTTCTTCGTGATGGCCCGCGCCGAGGGCCGCGTACCGCCCGACGTCATGCCCTACACCTACGAGGGCAACTGGCTGCACTCCGCGACCGACGCCGAACGCGCCGAGCTCCAGGAGGCCAGCATCTCCCTCCTCGCCCGCCTGCACGACCAGGTGCCGGCCGGGGAGGCCGCCTTCCTGCTCCCGCCCGGCGAGGGCAGCCCGCTGCGCCGCCACGTCGAATCCCAGCGCGCCTACTACGCGTGGGTGGTGGACGGACTGGCCCGCTCGCCCCTCCTCGAACGGGCCTTCGACCGGCTGGAGGAACTCTGGCCGGCCGACGAGGGCGACCCCGTCCTCAACTGGGGCGACGCCCGCATCGGCAACGTGGTCTACGACGGCTTCCGGCCCGCGGCGGTCCTCGACTGGGAGATGGCCGCCTGCGCCCCGCGCGAGGTCGACCTCGGCTGGACCGTCTACCTCCACCGCTTCTTCCAGGACCTGACGGTCGGCTTCGGCCAGCCCGGCCTGCCGGACTTCCTGCGCCGCGAGGACCTGGAACGCCGGTACGCCGAGCTCACCGGGCACACCCCGAGGGACATGGAGTTCCACACCCTCTACGCCGCCCTGCGGCACGGCATCGTGATGCTGCGCATCGCCTACCGGCAGGCGTACTTCGGGGAGGTCGAGGTCCCCGCGGACCCGGACGGGCTGATCCTGCACCATGCCGGCCTGGCCGCCATGGTGCAGGGAACCTACTGGTAGCGCGGGTCAGGCGGCCTGCGCGTGCTGGCGCTTCTCCGGCAGCGCGGCCGCCGCCGGCCGCACCGGACGCGAGCCCGGACCGCCGACGTGCGAGAAGGGCTGCGTCCGCCAGTCGAGGCCCTGCGGCAGCGTGAGGTGCACGACGGCCTCCAGCTCGGACTGCTCCGACTGGAGCAGCCCCACCGTCGGCAGCGCGTCCGAAACCGGCCGGCCCGTACCCGCGCACACCGTGAGCCCGAACGGGTTCCACGGGGTCAGGCACAGGGCGTGCTCCGGGAGGTGCTCCTCGTCCGCGACGAGGGCGATCGACTGCCCGCAGTCGGGGCAGACCGCGTGGTGGATCTCGAACCCCTCGGCGTCGGCGGGTTCGAGGTAGTCGTCGTCGTCCGCGTACTCGGCGGCGAGCGGTTCCAGGGGCTCCGGTTCGGTGCGACCGGCGCGCGTGGTGTTCAGCATGGATGTACTCCCCCTTGGGTGGGCCGGGCGGGCAAGGTTCTTCGGCCACGGCCACAGCAAGCACTTCCCGTCGAGCGGCACGAGTAACCACCAGAGCGGGATGTACGCCCGTACATGTCTGTGGCTTTGGTCACATGCCCGCCGCAGGTGCCGCTTCTGCGTGGACACCGCTGTGCCTGGAGCGGTCCTGGGCCTTAGGTTGAGCGGCTATGAGCGCAATGGAGGAGCTGGACCGCCAGATCGTGGATCTGCTCGTGCGGGACGGGCGGATGAGCTACACGGATCTGGGCAAGGCCACCGGACTGTCCACATCGGCCGTCCACCAGCGAGTACGCCGTCTGGAACAGCGCGGAGTGATCCGCGGCTACGCGGCCGTGGTCGACCCCGAGGCCGTCGGGCTCCCCCTCACGGCCTTCATCTCGGTCAAGCCGTTCGACCCGAGCGCGCCGGACGACATCGCGGAGCGGCTGGCGGGCGTACCCGAGATCGAGGCCTGCCACAGCGTCGCGGGCGACGAGAACTACATCCTGAAGGTCCGCGTGGCCACCCCCCTGGAACTGGAGGACCTCCTGGGCCGCCTCAGGGCCCTGGCCCACGTCTCCACCCGCACCACAGTGGTCCTCAGCACCCCCTATGAGGCCCGTCCGCCGCGCGTATAGCCCCGCCGGCGTTCGAGGCGCGGGGTCCGGGGCGGAGCCCCGGGAAACGGCGAAAGGGCGGGGCGGGGGAAAACTCACCCCCCGGCAGGGGCGAGACTGGTGCCCATGACTGACCGCACCGCCCCCTCCGCCGAAGCCGCCGGAGCACCCCGCACGCTCCTCCTCCGCGGAGGCGAGGTGCACAGCCCCGCCGACCCCTTCGCCACGGCGATGGTCGTCGAGCGCGGCCACATCGCCTGGGTCGGCTCCGAAGGCGCCGCCGACGCCTTCGCGCAGGGCGTGGACGAGGTCGTCGACCTCGGCGGGGCGCTCGTCACCCCCGCCTTCACCGACGCGCACGTCCACGCCACCTCCACCGGCCTGGCCCTCACCGGCCTCGACCTCACCGCCGCCCGCTCCCTCGCCGAGGCCCTGGACCTCGTCCGGGCGTACGCCGCGCGCCGCCCCGCCGACCGGGTGCTCCTCGGCCACGGCTGGGACGCCGCCCGCTGGCCCGAGCGCCGCGCCCCGCGCCGTTCCGAGCTCGACGAGGCCACCGGCGGCCGCCCGCTCTACCTCAGCCGCGTCGACGTCCACTCGGCGGTGGTCACCACGGCCCTCCTGGACCTGGTCCCCGGCGTCCACCCGCACGGCGACGACGAGCCCCTCACCAAGGACGACCACCACGCCGTCCGCCGGGGCGCGCTCGACGCCCTCACCCCGGCCCAGCGCGCCGAGGCCCAGCGGGCCGCCCTCGACCGGGCCGCCTCCCTCGGCATCGGCTCCGTGCACGAGTGCGGCGGCCCCGACATCTCCTCCGCCGAGGACTTCGCGGGCCTGCTGGCCCTGGCCGCCGAACGCCCCGGCCCGCGCGTCCACGGCTACTGGGCCGACCGGGACCTCGCCCTGGCCCGCGAGCTGGGCGCGGTCGGCGCCGCCGGCGACCTCTTCGTGGACGGGGCCCTCGGCTCGCACACGGCCTGCCTGCACGCCCCGTACGCCGACGCCGCGCACACCGGCACCGGCTACCTGGACGCCGCCGAGATCGCCGCGCACGTCGCCGCCTGCACCGAGGAGGGCCTCCAGGCCGGGTTCCACGCCATCGGCGACGCCGCCGTCACCGCCGTGGTCGAGGGCGTCCGCGCGGCCGCCGAGAAGGTGGGCCTCGACCGGATCCGGGCCGCCCGGCACCGTGTCGAGCACGCCGAGATGATGACCCCGGAGACCATCGCGGCCTTCGCCGAGCTGGGCCTGACCGCCTCCGTGCAGCCGGCCTTCGACGCCGCCTGGGGCGGCGAGGACGGCATGTACGCCGACCGGCTCGGCGCCGAGCGGGCCCGCACCCTCAACCCGTACGCGGCCATGCTCAAGGCCGGCGTCCCGCTCGCCTTCGGCTCCGACGCCCCGGTGACCCCGCTCGACCCCTGGGGCACGGTCCGCGCGGCCGCCTTCCACCGCACCCCCGGCCACCGGATCTCCGTACGGGCCGCCTTCGCCGCCCACACCCGGGGCGGCTGGCGGGCGCTGGGCCGCGACGACGCGGGCATCCTGGTGCCCGGCGCGCCCGCCGACTACGCGGTCTGGGAGACCGGGGCGCTGGTGGTCCAGGCCCCCGACGACCGGGTGGCCCGCTGGTCCACCGACCCCCGCTCCGGGACCCCCGGCCTGCCGGACCTGAGCCCGGGCGGGGAACTGCCCGTGTGCCTGAAGACGGTCGTGGGCGGCCGGGAGGTTTTCGTACGCCCACAGGGGTGATCCGCCGGGCATCGGCTCGGTACCGGCGGCCCCGCCCGGATAGGTTCGCCCGGGTCCACCGGCAGGACGCCGGACCGGAGGGAGCCGACCGTTCAGCGCACCCGAGCCTCGGGGGCGAGGGAAGGTTTCACCGGGGCGGCGGGTGGCACCGGATCGGACCCGGCGGTCCAGTAGACAACGGTCAGGGCGGCCCGCAGCCAGCGGGCCCCGGTCCGGCCCGAAGGACCGCCGGGCCCCGATCGCTGTTCTAAAATCATCCTGCTGTGACGGGCCCGTCGAGGGTGCCCCGCAGTGGTCCGACTCCACGAAAGACACGCAAGGGGAACCGGTGAGCGACGGCGGACAGCGGACCTTGGGGCCGCTCGGCACCACGCTGGTGATCATTCCGACCTACAACGAGGCGGAGAACATCGGCCGGATCGTGGGCCGGGTCCGTACGGCGGTCCCCGAGGCGCACGTGCTCGTCGCGGACGACAACAGCCCCGACGGCACCGGCAAGCTCGCCGACGAGCTCGCGGCCGGGGACGAGCAGGTCCACGTCCTGCACCGCAAGGGCAAGGAGGGGCTCGGCGCCGCCTACCTGGCGGGCTTCGCCTGGGGCCTGGAGCACGGCTACGGGGTCCTCGTGGAGATGGACGCCGACGGCTCCCACCAGCCGGAGGAGCTGCCGCGCCTGCTGACCGCGCTGTCCGGCGCGGACCTCGTCCTCGGCTCCCGCTGGGTGCCGGGCGGCCGGGTCGTGAACTGGCCCAAGAGCCGGGAGTTCCTCTCCCGCGGCGGCTCCACCTACTCCCGGCTGATGCTGGACGTCCCGATCCGGGACGTCACCGGCGGCTACCGCGCCTTCCGCCGCGAGACGCTGGAGGGGCTCGGCCTGGACGAGGTGGCCTCGGCCGGCTACTGCTTCCAGGTCGACCTGGCCCGCCGGGCGGTCCGCCGGGGCTTCCGCGTGGTGGAGGTGCCCATCACCTTCGTGGAGCGCGAGCTCGGCGACAGCAAGATGAGCAAGGACATCGTGGTCGAGGCCCTGTGGCGGGTCACCCGCTGGGGCCTGGGCGAGCGCGTGGCCAAGCTCACGGGCAAGCGCCCCTCCTGACCGTCCCCTAGGGGGTGTCCGGTACCTCCGGCTGAGGTCGCTTTTACGCCCGCCCGGGCACACTGGGTGGTATGAGTAGCGGTACTTCGACGCCCACGGCCCCCCGGCAGCGTCCGCGCGCCCGTACGTTCCTCCCGCTGGCGGTGGCCGGCTGGCTGATCCTGGAGATCTGGCTGCTCAGCCTGGTCGCCGGCGCGGCCGGCGGGTTCACCGTGGCGGCGCTGCTCGCGGGCGGGCTGGTGCTGGGCGTGGTGGTCATCAAGCGCGCCGGGCGGCGGGCCTTCAAGAACCTGACGCGGACCTTCCAGCAGGCGCAGGAGCAGGCGATGGCCGGCGGGACGCCGACGCCCCCGCAGCCCTCCCGGGGCTCCGGCAACGGCATGACCATGCTGGCCGGGCTCCTGCTGATCCTGCCCGGGCTGCTCTCCGACGTGGCCGGCCTGCTCCTGCTGCTGCCTCCCGTACGGGCCCTCGCGGCCCGTCTGGCCGGGCGCTCGCTGGAGCGGAAGATGTCCGCCGGCGCCCCGGGCGGCTTCGGTGACGCCTACACGCAGGCCCGGATCCACTTCCCCGACGGCAAGGTGGTCCAGGGCCAGGTGATCCGCGAGGACGGCTCCCCGGCCGGACCGGCCGGCCCCGACACGGGTCACCGCCCGCCGCAGTTCGAGGAGTTCGCGCTTGAGCTGGTAGATCCGGCCCGCG
>NZ_JBFBGN010000165.1:0-13384 GCF_040684675.1 Streptomyces sp. NPDC089915
GCTGGATCGCCGTCCCGACCACCGTCCTGGCTATGGTGGACGCGGCCGTCGGCGGCAAGGCCGCGCTCGGGCCGCCGGACGTGCTGGTCAACAACGCGGCGGCCAACTTCCCCTGCCCCGCCGAGGACCTGTCCCCCAACGCCTGGCGGGCGGTGGTCGACACCACCCTGACCGGCACCTGGTTCATGACCCGCGAGTTCGGCCGGCGCCACCTCGCCGCCGGCACCCCGGGGTCGATCGTCAGCATCGGCGCCTCGTACGCCTGGACCGGCGGCCCCGGCTTCGCGCACAGCGCCGCCGCGAAGGCCGGGGTGAAGAACCTCGTGGAGACCCTCGCCGTGGAGTGGGGCCCGTACGGGATCCGGATCAACGGCCTCGTGCCGGGGCTGTTCCCGCACGCCGACATGACGCGGGACATCCGGGGCGGGCTGCCGGCCGCCCCGGAGGACCGGGACGGCCGGCAGCCCGCGCTCAGGGTGGGGGCGCCGCGCGAACTGGGCTGGGCTGCCACCTTCCTGGCCTCGCCCTACGCCTCCTTCATCACCGGGCACACCCTGGTGGTCGACGGGGCGAACTGGCAGCGGCGGGCGCTGGTCCAGCCGGAGGTGGTGCCGGTGCGCGAGCAGCTGGGACGCGGCCCGTTCACCCCGTGAGGGCCGCTGTCAGTGGGGTGCGGCACCATCGGGGGCATGAAGATCCACGCATGGGAACCCTTCCTGCACACCTGGAGCGCCGAACGCGACGCCGCCCGGCGGGCCGAGGAGCCCGCGGAGCCTCCGCTCGGCTGGCTGGGCTTCGAGCCGGCCGCGCCGGAGCGGATCGCCGCGCTGGAGACCCGGCTCGGGGCCCCGCTGCCGCCCTCCTACCGCGCGTTCCTGGAGGTCACCGACGGCTGGCGGTGGGCCGGGGAGTTCGTGGAGCTGCTCGCGCCGGCGGAGCGGGTGGGGCCGGTCCGCGAACTGACGCCCTCCGTCCACGAGGACCTCACGATGTGGGAGCGCGAGGACCTGGACGCGGAACTCGACGACGAGGACGAGGACGAAGAGGAAGAGGAGGACCAGGAGGAGTACGAGAGCGCCCGGTGGAACCGCGCGGTGCAGATATCCCTGACCGGGGACCAGACCTGGCTGCTCCTCGACCCGGGTGACGTGGACGAGGAGGGCGAGTGGGCCGCGTACCGCTACTCCGCCTGGAGCGGGTACGGACCGCAGCGCCACGCCTCCTTCGCGGCCCTGATGCGGGCCGAGTACCAGGGTTTCCGCGACCTGCGCCTCACGAAGCCGGCCTAGGCACCTTTGAAACGCGGAGTCCGGCGGGCGGCTCCGGCGGTGTAGCCCTCGCGGGCGTCCTCCGAGGTCAGGGTGAGGGCGGCCGTCATCGCGACCCGGTCGAGGGCGGCGGGCAGGGCGGCGTCCGCGTAGGCGTCGACCGCCCGTTTAATGCCCTGCACGGCGAGCGGGGCGTTCGCCGCGATCTCCGCCGCCAGCGCGCGGGCCGTGGCGTCCAGTTCGGCCGGAGTGACCACCAGCTGGACCAGGCCCAGCCGTTCGGCGGTGGCCGCGTCGATCCGCCGGCCGGTCAGGGCGAGCAGCTTGGCCCAGCCCGCGCCCGCCTCCCGGGCGATGCGCAGGTCCCCGCCGGCGTCCACCGCCACCCCCAGCCGCGCCTCGGGCAGGGCGAAGACGGCGTCGTCCGCGGCCACCCGGATGTCCGCCATCAGGGCCAGCTCGAAGCCGAAGCCGAGGCAGTAGCCCTGGACGGCGGCCACGACGGGCTGCGGGAGCCGGGAGAGGACCGCGAAGCGCTCGTGGACCCAGCGGATGCCCTCGTAGTAGTTGCGGGTCCGTTCGGCGGCGGACTCCCCCGTGATGTCCCCGCCGGGGGCGGTCACGTCGATGCCCGCGCAGAAGGCCCGGCCCTCCGCCCGCAGCAGGACCGCGCGCACCTCGGGGTCGAAGCGGATCCGGTCGGCGAGCAGGCCGAGCTGACGGGTGGACTCCCAGCTCCAGCCGTTCAGTTGGCCGGGGCGGCAGAGGGTGAGGACCGCGATCCCGTCCGCGACGTCCAGCCGGACGCGCTCCTCGCCCTCGCCGATGTCCGTGGAGACCGTGTCGATCACGTGCACCGCACCCCCGCCCTGCGACGGCCTGCTACCTGACGAACCGTCAGGCTACTGCGAGGGCGATCAGCGGGGGAAGACCTCGAACGGGACCGCCGGGACGCCGCCGAAGCGCGCGGCCGCCTGCTGGACGTTGCCGGTCAGGAAGTTCCTGACGTACTCCTGCGGGTCCTGGTCGGTCAGTGCCGCGATGTACGCCTTGTGCTCCAGCAGGGAGTGCACGGCGCGCTCCAGCCCCGGGCCCGCCTCGACCGCGTGCGTCGGCGTGGTGGTGCCCGACACGGCGACCCACCGCACCCCGTCCCACGGCTCCAGGCCCTGCTCGGAGATCAGCTCGGGGAAGATCCACCGGTTGCCCGCGTCCCCGGCGGCGTCGAGGACGGCCCGCCCGACGGCCTTGTGGTCGGGGCTGTTCCAGTTCCCGCCGCCCTCCGCCCCGCCCCAGGTGTCCCGGTGGTTGAGCGTGATCACCAGCTCGGGGCGGTGGCGCCGGATGGCGGCCGCGATGTCCCGGCGCAGGGCCGGGCCGTACTCGATGACTCCGTCGCGGTGGCCGAGGAACTCCACCGTCGACACCCCGACCACGGACGCGCTGGCGCGCTGCTCGGCCTCGCGCAGCGAGGCGCACTCGTCCGGGGCGACCCCGTCGATACCGGCCTCACCCCGGGTGGCGAGCACGTAGGCGACCTCGCGCCCGCCGTCCGTCCAGTGGGCGATGGCCGCCGCGCAGCCGTATTCCAGGTCGTCGGGATGGGCGACCACCGCGAGGGCACGCTGCCAGTCGGTGGGCATCGGCTGCAAGGGCGCCTGCTGATCAGCTTGTTCGGTCATAGGCCGCAGGATAGGCGAACGGCCCGTCAGGGGCGGGCGGCGGCGGGGGTCCTAGTCG
The DNA here is from genome assembly GCF_040684675.1 of Streptomyces sp. NPDC089915. NCBI lineage: Bacteria > Bacillati > Actinomycetota > Actinomycetes > Kitasatosporales > Streptomycetaceae > Streptomyces > Streptomyces sp. NPDC089915. The sequence continues at coordinate 3,009 of NZ_JBFBGN010000165.1, forward strand.
TCGAGGAGGGTGAGGAGGCGGTCCAGGACCCGGGGGCCGCTCGCGCGGACGCCATCGTGTTCGTATTCGTCCGTCACCCAGGTGCGCAGGCCGCGGATCGTGCGGGCGGTGCGCAGGGAGTGGGCGGTGTCGACGTACATGTCGTCGTGGTAGACCGCCGCCGCCACCGGGACCTCGTTGGCGGCGAGGCGGGCCGGGTCGTAGAGGGGCTGCCAGCCGGTGCGGGCCGCCAGGAGTTCGGCGGTGTCGCGCAGGGGGGCCAGGGCGGGGTCGGCGGTGAAGTGCCAGGGGTGGATGGTCTCGCCGGTGAAGAGGAGGGGGTCGGCGCCGTCGAGGGTCTTCGCGGCGTCGAAGCGCGGGTGGGCGGCGCGGACGCGTTCGGCGGCCCAGCCGGTGGGGGCGGCCGGGTCCTGGGCGTAGATGGCCTCGTGCAGGAGGGCGTAGAGGGGGTGGCCCGCGAAGGAGAGGTGGGAGAGGGCCGCTTCGAGGAAGGCGTCGCCGAGCACGGGTCCGGCGGCGGTGGTGACGAAGGCGTTCTCCAGGAGGTAGTGGAGCTGGTGGCTGCCGTCGCCGGTGCCGAGGAGCAGGCCGAGGGACTGGAAGGCCTCGGCGGTGAGCCGGTAGCCGCCCGGGAGCTCCGCGGGGCGATCGGCGAGGTGCGCGGCGATGCGGCGGGCGCGTTCGGCGTCCATGGGGTAGCGGGCGTAGTGGGCGAGGTTCTTGCGTTCGATCCGCGGGTACGCGGCCTCGTACACCTGGGTCGCGGTGGCGTCGAGGGAGGGCAGGCCGCCGGTGATCAGGGCGGCGGTGAGGCCCTCGGGGGCGGTGGAGAGGTAGTGGGTGGCGCAGAAGCCGCCGAAGCTCTGTCCGAGGACGGTCCAGGGGGCGCCGCCGGTCAGGGTGCGGCGGATGGCCTCGGCGTCGCGGACGATGGAGTCGGCCCGGAAGTGGGCGAGGTGCTCGGCCTGTTGCTCCGGGGTGCCGCGCAGGGGCAGGGTCTGCCGGTTGAGCGGGGTGGAGCGGCCGGTTCCGCGCTGGTCGAGGAGGAGGACTCGGTAGTCGGCGAGGGCGCGTTCCAGCCAGGCCTGCCGTCCGGTGAAGCGCCGGGCCCCGAAGCCGGGGCCGCCCTCCAGGTAGAGCAGCCAGGGCAGCCGCTCGGGGTCCTTGCCGGTGGCGGTCACCTCGCGCGCGTAGAGCTCGATCTGCTCGCCGCCGGGGCGGGTGTGGTCGAGCGGCACGCCGAAGTGGTGGTCGGTCAGGACGACACCGGGCTGACGGTAGCTGTGGCTGCGCTGGCGGGTCACGGACGGCCCCTGGGGTGTGGGAGCGGACCTCCGCCGGAGCCCCGGCCGGGTCGCGGCCGGGGCGGGCGGAGGTGTGCGGTCCGGCCGAGTCTACGGAAGCCGTCCCGGCGTCACCCGGTCAGAACTCGACCACCGAGCGGAGCACCTCGCCGCGCTCCATGCGGGCGAAGGCCTCCTCGACCCCGTCGAGCGGGATGGTCTCGGAGACGAAGGCGTCGAGGTCGAGCCGGCCCTGGAGGTAGAGGTCGATCAGGAGCGGGAAGTCGCGCTCGGGCAGGCAGTCCCCGTACCAGGAGGACTTGAGGGCGCCGCCCCGGCCGAAGACGTCGAGGAGCGGGAGTTCGAGCTTCATCTCCGGCGTCGGCACGCCGACCAGCACGACGGTGCCGGCGAGGTCGCGGGCGTAGAAGGCCTGCCGGTAGGTCTCGGGGCGGCCGACGGCCTCGACTACCACGTCCGCGCCGTTCCCGCCGGTCAGCTCCTGGATCGCCTTGACCACGTCCTGGGTGCGGCCGTTGACGGTGTGGGTGGCGCCCAGTCCGCGCGCCCACTCCAGCTTCCGGTCGTCCAGGTCCACGGCGATGATCTTCGAGGCGCCCGCCAGCCGCGCGCCGGCGACGGCCGCGTTGCCCACTCCCCCGCAGCCGATGACGGCGACCGAGTCGCCGCGCCCGACGTTGCCGGTGTTCAGGGCGGCGCCGAGGCCGGCCATCACCCCGCAGCCCAGGAGTCCGGCGGCGGCGGGCGAGGCGGCCGGGTCCACCTTGGTGCACTGGCCTGCGGCGACGAGGGTCTTCTCGGCGAAGGCCCCGATGCCGAGCGCCGGGGAGAGCGGGGTGCCGTCCTCCAGGGTCATGGGCTGGGTGGCGTTGTGCGTGGCGAAGCAGTACCAGGGGCGTCCGCGCCTGCAGGCCCGGCAGGTGCCGCACACCGCGCGCCAGTTGAGGACCACGAAGTCGCCGGGGGCGACGGAGGTGACGTCCGGGCCGACGGACTCGACGACGCCCGCCGCCTCGTGGCCGAGGAGGAAGGGGAACTCGTCGTTGATGCCGCCCTCGCGGTAGTGCAGGTCGGTGTGACAGACCCCGCAGGCCTGGACTTTGACCAGGGCCTCGCCCGGCCCCGGGTCGGGCACGAGGATCGTGGTCGTCTCCACCGGCGCGCCCTTGCTCCGTGCGATGACTCCTCGTACGCGATGTGTCACGTCGTACCCCGTTCTGATCGGATCGGTCTGGATCACCGAACGTACACGGGCGGCGCGCGGTACGGGAGTTGTGTCACGCCCCGGCGCGCGGGACGGCCGGATCCCGCGACCCGGCCGGATCCGGGGCCACGGCCCGATCCGGCGGCAGGGCGCGATCCGGCGATGCGGCCCGATCCGGCGATGCGCCCTGTTCGGGCGGTACGGCCAGATCCGGCGGTACGGCCGCCCGGAGCGAGGCGGCGAAGGCGGCCACGGCGGGGTGGGCGCCGGCCCCGCTGCGGTAGGCGATCTTGGTGCGGCGTTCCATGTGGAGCCGGGTCAGGGCGACGCCGGGGCCCGGCGGGCCGGCCACCCCGAGCTGGGGTACGACGGCCACCCCCTGCCCGGCCGCGACCAGCGCCAGGACGGTGGCGAACTCGTCGATGCGGTGGCGGACTCGGGGCGTGAACCCGGCCGCCTGGCAGGCGCGCAGGGTCATGGTGTGGCAGAGGGTGCCGGGGGTGGCGGTGATCCAGGGCGCGTCCCGGTGGGCCCGCAGGACCGCGCCCTGGTCGGGGGCCGCGGCGCCCGGCCCGCGCTCCGGCTCCGGCTCCGCCCCGGCCGGGGCGGCCAGGTACATCACCTCCCCGTACAGCGGCCGGGTGGCGAGCCCCGGCTCGGCCGGCGCGGGGACGAAGTCGTACTCGTGGACCAGGGCCACGTCCAGGTCTCCGGCCCGCAGCGCGTGCGCGACGGCCGCCGGGTCGGTCTCGTGGACCATCGGCTCCAGCGCCGGGTGGCGCCGGGCCAGGTGGACCAGGGCGGCGGGGACGAGGGCGCGGGTGGCGGTGGGGAAGGCCCCGACACGCAGCACCCCGGCGAGTCCGCTGCGGGCCTCGGCGAGGTCGGCGTCGGCCTGTTCCAGCCGTTCCAGCACCGCCTCGGCGTGCCCGACCAGGTGCTGGGCGGCCGGGGTGAGCCGGACCCGGCGGCCGGTGCGCTCCAGCAGCGGCAGTCCGGCCTCCCGCTCCAGGACGGCGAGCTGCTGGGAGACGGCGGAGGGGCTGTAGGCGAGGGCCTCGGCCACGGCGGCGATGGTGCCCCGGCGGGCGAGTTCGCGCAGGAGGCGCAGGCGGCGTACGTCGAGCATCGGCTCAGCTTACGGTTCGCGTAAGAAATGTGAACTGGATTCACCGCTCGCAGCGCGCCAGGCTCATGGGCATGCGACAGAACACGGAACACCGCACCCGGCTCGACGGGATCCACGTCCCCCTCGTCACCCCCTTCGACCGCGACGGGGAGGTCTGCGCCGGGGCGCTGGAGACCCTCGCCCACGAGGTGCTCGACGCGGGGGCCTCCGGGATCGTCGCCCTGGGCACCACCGCCGAGACGGCCGCCCTGGAGGAGGCCGAGCGCGACCTGGTCACCGGGGTCTGCGCCCGGGTCTGCCGGGAGCGGGGCGTGCCGCTGACGGTGGGGGCCGGGGCGATCGGGACCCGGGCGGGCGAGGCCTCGCTGGCCCGGCTGGCACGGTGGCCCGAGGCGGGGGCGGCGCTGGTGGCCGTGCCCGCGTTCGTCCGGCCCTCGGCGGCGGGGGTGCTGGCGCACTTCGCGCGGCTGGCCGCCGTCAGCCCGGTGCCGCTGATCGTCTATCACATCCCGTACCGCACGGGTCAGGCGCTGGACGCGGCCGCGCTGCGGGAGCTGGGCTCACTGCCGGGGGTGGCCGGGGTGAAGTACGCGGGCGGCGGGATCGACCAGGAGACGGTGGCGCTGCTCGGGGACCTGCCGGAGGGGTTCGCGGTGCTGGCCGGGGACGACGTGTTCGTGTCCCCGCTGCTCGCGCTCGGCGCGTCGGGCGGGATCCTGGCGTCGGCGCATCTGGCGACGGAGCGGTTCGCGGAGCTGGCGCGGGCGTGGCGGGACGGGGAGGCGGCGCGGGCCCGGGAGCTGGGCCACGGGCTGGCGCGGCTCTCGGCGGTCCTCTTCACGGAGCCGAACCCGGCGGTCGTGAAGGGCGTGCTGTACGCGCAGGGGCGGATCCCGACGCCCGACGTGCGGCTGCCGCTCCCGCCGGCCTCGGGGGCGGCCGTGGCGGCGGCTCTGGAGGAGCTGGCGGCGCTCGGGGAGCCGGCCGCGACCTGACCGTCCCGCAGCCCCCTCGAAGCGCGCCCGATTCATCCAGGTATGTAAGCCTTGGAGGCTCTCGCGCGAGTCGCCCCAATCGGCGGCATCAGCCCGCGAATTGCCCGTATTGAGCGCGGGAACGGGGGACCCGGCGGGGCCGTGATGTGAGCCACACCCGCCGGGTCAACATCAATTTCCCCGGAACGGTCGATTCCCTTTTCCCGGAAAGGGAAACCTCGATTTCCGCAGAAGTTTTCCAAGGTCGTTTACCGGACCCCCGGAGAGAAGTCGATCTCCGGGGGGAATTCGCGTCTTGTCCGGCCCTCCGCGCTCGCCTACGGTCACCCTCATTCCCAGCGGCCGACTGCCGAATCCGGCCGCCGCCGGGACTTCCCCGCACCCGCACGTGAGGAAATGCGCCATGCCCGCACCGGGTAAGCACCGCCGGCCGAAGCAGCACAAGATCGCCCGCAAGCTGGCCTTCGCCGGCACGGGCGGAGCGGCCCTCGCCCTCCCCCTCATCGGCGCGACCACGGCCGGGGCGGCCGTCGCGCAGCCCGCCGTGAGCACCGTGGCGCTCCCCGCCGCCGAGCCGGCCGCCCGGCCGGCCGCGGAACCGGCGGCGGCGCCCCTGACCTACTCCGTGGTCGGCGGCGACACCCTGGCGAAGATCGCGTCGGAGCACTCCGTGAGCGGCGGCTGGCAGGCCCTCTACGCCGCCAACCGGACGGCCATCGGCAGCGACCCCTCCGTCATCCGCCCCGGCCTCAGGCTGACGCTCGGCGGGGCGGCGAAGGCCGCCGCCGCCCGGGCCACCGCGCTGGCCGCGAAGCCGGCCGCGGCGCCCGCCGCCGTGAAGACGTACGCGAACAACCTCGACGGCTGGATCCGGCAGTCGCTGGACGTCATGGCGCGGCACGGAATTCCCGGCACCTACAACGGAATCCACCGCAACGTGATGCGGGAGTCCTCGGGCAATCCCCTCGCCATCAACAACTGGGACTCCAACGCGGCGGCCGGCATCCCCTCGAAGGGCCTGCTCCAGGTCATCGACCCGACCTTCCGGGCCTACCACGTGCCCGGCACCGCGATGGACTCCTACGACCCCGTCGCCAACATCACGGCGGCCTGCAATTACGCCGCCGCCCGCTACGGCTCCATCGACAACGTCAACGGGGCCTACTGAGCCCCGACTACCGAGCCGCGGCGTGCCCCGGGGCGATCGGCAGCCGGCGCTTGTGGTCGGTGAGCCGGTAGCGGCGGACGATCGTCTCGAAGGCCCGCGCGTCGACCGGCTTGCCCTCCAGGAAGTCGTCGATGTCGTCGTAGGTCACGCCGAGGGCGTCCTCGTCGGCCTTGCCCGGGTCGAGCGTCTCCAGGTCGGCGGTGGGAACCTTCCACACCAGCTCGGCGGGCGCGCCCAGGGCGTCCGCGACCCCGCGCACCCGGCGCTTGGTCAGGCCGGTCAGCGGGACCAGGTCGGCCGCCCCGTCGCCGAACTTGGTGAAGAAGCCGGAGACCGCCTCGGCGGCGTGGTCGGTGCCGACCACCAGCCCGTCGTGGGCGCCGGCCACCGCGTACTGGGCGATCATGCGCTGGCGGGCCTTGATGTTGCCGTGGACGAAGTCCTCGTGGTGGGCGTCGCGGAACTCCACGCCGGCGGCCCGCGCGGCCTCCAGGGCGGCGTCGCTCGCGGGCCTGACGTCCACGGTCAGGACGTGGTCGGCGCCGATGAAGGACAGGGCGAGCTGGGCGTCGCGCTCGTCGGCCTGGACCCCGTAGGGCAGCCGCATCGCGTAGAACCGGGCCTCGTGCCCGGCCGCGCGGGCCCGCTCGACGGCGAGCTGGCACAGCCGGCCGGCGGTGGTGGAGTCGACTCCGCCGCTGATCCCGAGGACGAGGGAGCGCAGGCCGGTCGAGGTCAGCCGCTCGGCGAGGAAGGCCACCCGGCGCTCGATCTCGCGCTCGGCGTCGAAGGTCTCGGCGACCTCCAGTTCGCGGGCGATCTCCTGCTGCAGGGCGATGGACGCCGGCTCGCTCACGTCTGCTCCTCGTTCTCGGCGGTGTCCGCGCGGTCCGCGCGGTCGGCGGACAGCCGCGTCCCGTTTCGACGGTGTGGTGTCCGGCCCCCACCCTACCCAGGCGGCCCGGGCACCCTCCGCGGGCCTCAGAGCCAGCCCTGGCGGCGGGCCGCGCGGACGGCCTCCATGCGGTTGCGGGTGCCGGTCTTGCCGATGGCCGCCGAGAGGTAGTTCCGTACGGTCGACTCCGACAGGTGCACCCGGCCCGCGATGTCGGCGACGGTGGCCCCGTCGGCGGCCGCGTTCAGCACGTCGGCCTCGCGCGGGGTCAGCGGGTTCGGGCCGGCGCTGAGGGCGGCGGCCGCGAGCGAGGGGTCGATCACGGTCTCCCCCGCCAGCACCCGGCGGACGGCGGCGGCCAGCTCCTCCACCGGCCCGTCCTTGACGAGGAACCCCGCGGCCCCCGCCTCCATCGCCCGGCGCAGGTAGCCGGGGCGGCCGAAGGTGGTCAGGATCAGCACCCGGCAGCCGGGCAGGGCCGTCCGCAGTTCGGCGGCGGCGTCGAGGCCGCTGCGGCCCGGGAGTTCGATGTCGAGGAGGGCCACGTCGGGCCGGGCGTCGAGGGCGGCGGACACGATCGCGTCCCCGGCGGCCACCTGCGCCACGACCTCGATGTCCTCCTCCAGCCCGAGCAGCAGGGCCAGGGCGCCTCGCATCATGCCCTGGTCCTCCGCCAGCAGGACCTTGATCATCCGTTCCCCTCGTCCCCTTCCGCGGCCGTCTCCACCGGGAGCTCGGCGGTGACCCGGAAGCCTCCGCCGGGGACGGGGCCGCCGGTCAGCGTGCCGCCCGCGGCCGCGAGGCGTTCTCCGAGGCCGGTCAGTCCGCTGCCCGGCGGGGTCGAGCCTACGCCGCGGCCGTCGTCCGTGATCACCAGCCGGACCCGCTCCGCACCGCCGTGCACCTCGATCTCGCAGCCGGTGGCCCCGCTGTGGCGGACCGCGTTGGTGGCGGCCTCGCGGACCACCCAGCCGAGCAGGGTCGCGGCCTGCGGGGGCAGCGGGGGCCCCGACTGGCGCACCACGGGCTCGATGCCGGCGGCGGTCAGCGCGGCGCGGGCCCGGTCGAGTTCGGCGGCCAGGCTGGCCTCGCGGTAGCCGGTGACGGCCTCCCGGATCTCGGTGAGGGCCTGGCGTCCGACGGTCTCGATGTCACGGACCTGGCCGAGTGCGGCGTCCAGGTCGCGGGGGGCGATGCGGCGGGCCGCCTCCGACTTCACGACGATCACGGACAGGGTGTGGCCGAGCAGGTCGTGCAGGTCGCGGGAGAAGCGCAGCCGCTCCTGGTCCACGGCGTTGCGCGCCAGTTCCTGCCGGGTCTCGCGCAGTTCCCGGACCGTCTCGGCCAGGGCGAGGATGGCGGCGGTGACCATGCCCGACAGGAAGGTGCCGTAGACGATGGGGAGGGCGTCCCAGCCCTCCCGCAGCCCCGCGACCACCCCGGCGACGGCGCTGAGGGCGAACATCACCTGGCCGAGCCGGCGGCCCCGTACGACCGCGCCGGTGGCCAGGCCCAGCAGGGGGAAGAACAGCAGCCAGCTGTCCCCGTAGGCGCCGGCCATCGCGCAGGTGACGGCGGCGAGGGCGGCCAGGCACCAGCGGGTGGCGGCCGCCTCCCGGGCCCGCTTGTCGAAGGCCCGGAACACCAGGGTGATGTAGAGGGAGTTGAAGGCGAGCAGGCCCAGGGCCCCGATCCACGGGTTCGGGGTCTGCCCGTGGACCAGGTTGGAGATGGCCCCCATGCCCAGGAGCAGCCAGGGCAGCAGGGCGAAGGCGTTGGGCGGGCCCATGGGGCCGCTGCCGTAGTCGGGGGCATCGCCCCGGGCCTTGCGGGCCTTCTCCGCCTCGCGCCAGGCGGCCTTGCGGGCCGGCCATTCGGCCTTCCACTGGGCCTTCCAGTCCTTCGCGTCCCGGCACTCGTCCCGCATGTCCGTTCCCGTTTCCCGTTCCGCCTGTGCGCCGCCTCGTGCGGGCGGCGCTGAGATCTGTTCCGTCATGACCACCACGTTATGGACCGGGGCGGCGGCCCGGCAGATCCGCGCGTACGGTCCCGGGCAGTACGAATGTCACATCGTCCGGCGGCCGCGCAGCGCGCGCACCAGGGTGCCGGCCGGGGCGGCCAATCCGTAGCCGACGTCCTTGCGCGGAAGTGCGGCACCGGCCCGCTCCACCGCCGTCAGCTGGTGCCCCATCAGCTCGGTCATGGCGGCGACCACCGGGCGCAGCCCCGGCGCGGTGAGGTCGAGGACGCCCTCGCCGACGGCGTCCAGGGCCGTACGGGCGCGGGCGCATTCGGCGGCGAGGAGGGCGCGCACGCCCGGGGTGTCACGGGCGCGTTCGAGGTCGTCGCGGGTGACGGAGTGCTCGGCGAGCCGGGCGCGGGGGATGCAGAGCCGGCCCTCGGCGAGGTCGCCGGCGAGGTCGGCGAGGAAGTCGATGCGCTGGGCGGCGTCGACGACGGTACGCCAGGCGGCGGCCTGCTCGGGGGCGGGACCGCCCTCGTACTGGAGCCCGGTGAAGACGAGGAGCCCGGGCCAGGCGTAGGCGTCGAGGTAGGCCTGGTAGTCCTCCTCGGCGGCGAACCCGTCGAAGCCGGCCTCGGCGGTGGCGGCGCCCTCCAGGAAGGTGGTGACCCAGTGGGCGGGCAGCCCGCGGGTGCGGACGGCGTGGGCGTAGGCGCGCAGCACCGGGTCGGGGCCGTCGCCGGTGTCCAGGGCCGCCTCGGTGCGGGCGGTCAGCGCCGCGAGGCCGGCGGCCCGCTGCCGCGGGGTGCCGGTCTCGGCCACGTCGTCGACGAGGTTCATGAAGGCCAGGCCCGCCGCGAGCCAGGGCACCAGGGGCGGGGCGGCCAGCAGCCGCAGCGGGACGAAGCGCGCGGGGTCGCGGCGCAGTACGGCCCGGGCGGCCCGGGTGTAGTCGGCCCGCAGCCCGGGGCGGGTGATCCCGGCCCGGGTGAGGGTGGTGCGCCAGGTGGGCACGGTGCGTGCTCCCTTCGGAGGTCCGCGTACCGGACGGGACGGTACGGGGACCACGATGTCAGGAGCGGTACACCTTCTTCACGTTGCCCTGGGTGTCCGCGTACAGGTAGCCGCCCCGGCCGTACTCGTCGCTGAGGTAGGGGCGCACGGAGGTGGATCCGCCGTCGAAGAGCCAGGGCTCCACGATGACGTAGCGGGAGGTCGGCTTGGTCACGCCGAGTTCCTGCTGGGCCTTGTCGAGGAGGCCGGGCAGGGCGTCCCAGTTCACGGCCGCCATGTCGATGAGTGCCTTGGCGTCGTCGATCCGGCCGCCGGGGCCGTCGCGCTTGACCTGGCCGTCGCGGTACTCGTAGCGGTCGTAGGTGTCGGCGCCGGCGGCGGTGGGGACGGAGGCGAGCACGTACCCCTCGTAGACGGTCATCTCCACGAAGGTGGTGGTCCCGGTCTGCCGCTTGAACGCCTCCAGCGCGGTGCGGACGTTGGCGGGGGTGAGCAGGCTGCCCTTGGCCGCGGCGGCCGGTCCGCCCCGCGCCGCGGACGGGACGGTGTTCGGGGCGGCCGTCCGGCCGGTGACGGGGGTCGCGCCGCCGGTGGCGGCGGGCGAACCGGTGCCGGCGGACCTGGCGTTCGCGCCGGTCCCTGGAGCAGGTCCGCAAGGTGGGCTACGCCGTCGACGACAACGAGCAGGAGATAGGGGTCCGCTG
>NZ_JBFBGN010000166.1:0-13211 GCF_040684675.1 Streptomyces sp. NPDC089915
CCCCCCCCACGTGGGGGGGGGGGGGAAGCACCAACCCCACCCCCCGGCGGGGGGCCCCCGCCCCCGCCGCCCCCGCCCGCCCGGGGGGGCGGGGGGGGGGCGACGGGGGCGGCTCCCGGCCGCGGCCGCGCCGTCGGACCGCTGGGCTATCCTTCCGGCACCGCTCACCCAACCGTAGGGACCACCAGCGTTGACCGGCATGTCTGCTTTCCCCCTGCCCTTCGAAACCTCGCGTTCCATAGCGTTCGCACCACCCCGCACCCTGCGGGAACTCGAGATGATGGAGTGCAGCGCCCACATCCGGGCGAAGCAGGGGTGGTTCGAGAAGAGGGACGACGCCGGGATCGTCGCGCGGTGGACGCGTGAGGCCGTGGCACAGGGGCTCACCGAGGCGCAGGTACGGTACGTGCTCGCGGAACTCGCGCACTACGCGCGGCTGCGGGACGAGCGGACCGGCATCGAGGTGTCCGCCGTCGACGGGGTGTGGCAGTCGGACGCGCTGGTCGACGAAGAGCTCGCCGCCCGGCTGCGCGCGGCGGTCCGGGTCCTGGAAGACGTCCCCGAGGCCGAGCGGGACTGGCACCCGGGATCGGACGGCCAGGTCCTGGACCTCGTGCACCCCTCCCTGTTCTGCCTGGTGCGGGGCGTGAGCGCGGAGCCCGAGGGCGCCTGGCGGAACCCGACGGACGTGCACTCGAAGCACGAGTTCTCGGAGAGGTTCCAGTGGCTGCCCACGGACGTCGACGTCAGCGCGGAGGGTGACGCCGCCTTCCGCTCGTACGTCAACAACGTCCACCCCGAGACCCACCGCGAACTCGCCGCCGTCCTCCCGGACGTCTTCGCGCGCATGCTGCCGCTCTGGGAGAACGTGCTGACCGACCTGCGCCACCCCCGGCCGCGGCGGATCGAGCCCGACGCCCGCGGCTGGTACGACTCGGAGCCGGAGTACCCGGTCAGGTCGGACTTCAGCGACAACGGGGCCTACGGGGAAGCCCTCGACGCCTGGGGAGACGCCTACGAGGCCTGGCGGGACACCCGCAGCCCGATCGTCCCGGACGCGCCGGACTTCGCCGCGCCCGCGCTGCCCGACGCGGCCGACCGGGTCGGTCTGCGCGGCAGCCGCCTGCAGGTCATCGCCAAGCTCGCCACCATCCACCTCACCCCGGACCGGCCCGAGTACGCGGGCGGTTCCTGGCACGTCGAGGGCATGCTGAACGAGCGGATCGTCTCGACGGCCATCTACTACTGGGACAGCGAGAACGTCACCGAGAGCCGGCTGAGCTTCCGCGCGGCGCTCCACGACCCGGAGTACGAACAGAACGACGACGACGGGGTGCGCGAGGTCTACGGCCTGGAGAACGAGGACGCGCTCAGCCAGGTGCTCGGATCGGCGACGACGCCCGCAGGCCGCTGCCTGGCCTTCCCCAACGTCCTGCAGCACCGCGTCGGTTCGTTCCGCCTCGCGGACCCCGCCCGGCCGGGGCACCGCAAGATCCTGGCGTTCTTCCTGGTCGACCCGTCGGAGACGGTCGTCTCGACCTCCGACGTGCCGCCGCAGCAGCCGTGGGCCGAGACCTCCACGATGACGCTCGCGCAGGCCCGGGAGTACCGCGAACAGCTCATGCGGGAGCGCAAGTTCTTCGTGGCCGAGCACAACGATCAGCTCTACGAGCGGGAGTTCTCCCTCTGCGAGCACTGAGCGCCGCCGCCCGCCCGCCCTCGACGACCCCGGTCATCGAGGGCGGCCCCAGCCGGGCTCCCGTTCCAGCCGGCGGAGCAGGAAGGGCAGCCGCAGGCGCTGGTGGAGGCTCACGCACGCCATCACGAACCGCACCGGCCGGCCGTACGTGCGCTCGCGGACGTCCGCGTCCAGCCTGAGCAGGTCCTCCTCCGACCGGCTCTCGTACCCGGGCCGGATGACCCCGCGGTGGACCATGACCATGACGACCTTCGCCCTGCGGCGGTAGAAGCGGATCACGCTCTCGTCGTGTCCCAGCCTCAGCAGCAGGCGTGGCGCGTCCTTGTGGCCGAGCTCGGCGAGGAGCCGGGCCGACTTGACCCGTACGTAGGAACGGACGACCAGCTCGTGCGGGTTCGCGGCGGGCCGCCTGACGGGCCGCACGAGCTCCTTCAGGACGGGCTTGGCCCGCGGGTCGCCCAGCCGGGCCAGCGCATGCGCGGCGTTGACGCGGGACACGGGATCGAGGGCCTGGTCACGGGCCATGCCCGCGAGGATCCGCAGCGCGCGCCGGTCGCCCAGCCGGCCCCCCAGCAGACGGGCGGCGAGCGCGCGCCCGGTGCCGTCGAAGCCGGTGTCCCTCGCCAGCGACAGCAGCAGTTCACCCGCCCCCTCGTGCCCGAGCTGGGCGAGGGCGCCGGCCGCGTGGGCGCGGGCGATCGGGCCCGTCTCCTCGTCGTGCGCCATCTCCAGCAGCAGTTTGACGCCGCGCTCGTCGCCCCCCGCCGCGAGCCGCAACGCCGCCTGGATCCGGGCCAGCCCGTTGTACTGGCGCAGCGTCTTCAGGCCCACCGCGTTCGCGTGGGACCGGGCGAAGAAGGACGGCGCGGGGCCCACGGGGTTCGTGTCCTGGGCGATCCGCAGGAGGAGCTCCCGGGCCCCCTCCTCGTCGAGGTCGGCCAGGGCCACGGCGGCGTGCACCTCGTCGCGGAAGAGGTTCCGGCGGGTGGCCAGCTCGGCCAGGGACGAGGCCGCCCGCGCGGCGACCTCGGGCGGTATCCGTGTGCCCAGCCTGGCCTGCGCGGCGATGAACTCCAGGTCGGGCAGGCCCGCGTCGGCGGCGCCGGCCAGCCGCCGCAGGGCCCGGGAGGCGGTGGCGCCGGCGGCCGGGTCGTCCGGTGCCGCGTCGAGCAGGAAGCCGACGTACGAGGACCGCGCCGTCCTCAGCTCGGCCCGGGCCCGCCGGCGGCCCGGCCGAGCCGGGCGGCGGGTCCCCAAATGGCGCCGCAACTCCCGGCGGAGCAGCCGGGGTTCGGCGGCCACGGCCTGCGCGGCGAAGTAGTCGGCGAGCGTACGGTGCAGGAAGGTGAAGCCGGACTCGTCCTCGGTGAACAGGCCGCTGTGCCGCAGCAGGTCCGCGAGGAACCGCCCCCACGTCTCCTCGGGCACGGGGTCGGGGCGCGCGGCCTCGGGGAAGCCGAGCAGCACCGTGAGGGCGTCGGACGCGGGCCGGGGGCGGTGGTTCGAGGGCCGTTCCACCTGCCGGGCCGCCAGGCGGGTGACCAGTGCGAAGAACCGGTCGACCGTCTCCTGGGCGCGGCCCAGGACCGTGGGTCCGTAGCGTTCCAGGGCCTGGCGGGTCTGCTGGTGGATGCCCGACATCCCGGCGGCGTGGTGCCGGTCGGCGAGCGCCCCGACGAAACGCCGGTACAGGTCGCCGCGGTGGGCGGGCAGCGGCTCGTCGGGGGCGGCCGAGCCGAGGGCGCACAGGATGGCCGCCATCAGCGGAACCGTACCGAGCCCGGCGGCGGGCGGGGCCGCGGCCCGCTGCGCGAACCGGTCCGCGGCCTGCTCGGGCGCGGTGTGCCCGGTGGCGCGGAACCACTTGACGGCGAGGGAGCGCAGCTCCGGCGGGTCGAAGGGGCGCAGTTCGACCAGCGGGGTGTCCTCGCCGAGGATGCGGAGCTCGGACTCGGGCAGCGGCCGGGTGGCGACGACGAAGCGGAACGGGCCGGCCGGGGCGGCCGGCCCGGGGGCGGGGGCTGCGTGGGCCCCGGCCTCGGTCCCGGTTCGGTGGATGAAGCCGGCCAGGGTCTGGAGGGCCGCGCGCCGGGCTTCGGGCAGCAGGACCTCGTCCAGGCCGTCCACCATCACCAGCCACGGCACCCCCGGCTCCGCCTCCTCCCGGAAGACCTCGGGCCCGGGTCCTTCGAGCAGCCCGAAGCGGCTGAGGTCCCGGGTGACGGCGCGGGACAGGACCTGCGGCAAGGGCTCCTCCGACAACAGGTCGGTGGCGCGCAGCAGTACGGGTAACGCCTGCACGTCCGCGTCCACGTCCGCGGCCGCGTCCCCGTCGGTGAGGCGGCCGCGGGCGGCCGTGGCCAGGGCCATGCGCAGGAACGTCGACTTGCCGCCGCCCGGTCCCGCCGTCAGGACCGTCACCCCCGCCTCCCCTCCGCCGACGCGGCGCACCACCTCCTCGGCGGTCAGCTCCCCCGGCGGGACCAGGCCGCCGCCGAGGCCCAGCCCGGTGCCGAGGGCGCGTACGCGGGCCCGCTGGCCGAGGTGGATGTCGGCCAGCGGGGGAGCGCCGGAGCCGATGGTGCCGCCCACGTACGGGTGTTCCCGTGTCGAGGCCAGGGCCGCGCTCAGGTAGTCGTGCACCTGCTGCGCGTGCGCGTCGGCGGGGGAGAGCCCGGCCGGGCCGGCGGGAAGGCCGATCAGCTCGTGCAGGGTGGTGCGCTCGCGGTCGGTGAGGACCCCGTACCAGCGGTCCACGCGGCTGGCGGTCAGGGTCCCGGCGCCGTCGTCGGGCCGGTGCTCGCTGACCAGGCCGATCAGACAGCCCCCGCTCCACACCGCGGATCCGGACATGCCCTCCCACGGTGAAGGCGCGGGAGGGGATCCGGGACGCGGCGCGGGACCGGAACCGGGGCCGGCCCCGGGCGGGTCGACGATCAGCTCCAGCGTGCCCTCGCGGCGCCCGGACAGGGCCACCGCGCGGCCGTGGGCGTGGCGGCTGTCCCGGTACTCGAACGCGACCCCGTCCGGCCCCGCCTCGTGACGCAGCTTGAACCGGGGGAATCCCAACGCCTCGCAGGGCGCCGAGCGGCCGAGCCGCCCGTAGCGGACCGGCCCGGCCCGGTGCGGGGGCGCCCCGGGCCCGAGCGCGAGCACCGCGATGTCGAGCCGGCCGTGCAGGAACACCGTGCCGGCGTCGACGTCAGCGATGCCGCCCCGGTCGTCCACGAAGCGGACCCGGACCGTCTGGGCGTCGTCGACTACGTGGGCGGCGGTCAGGACGTGGCCGGGGCCGACCCGGTAACCGGAGCCGCGCCGGCCGTCCCCGTCCCGGAGCGTGGCGACGATCTGCACGGCCCGCCGCTCGTCCAGCCCCGCCGACGCGGGGAGCGAACGGCTACTGCTCAAGCGAGCCGGCCCGGCCGGACACGAAGGCGCTGGTCCTGACCCCGGCCACCTCGACCGTGGGCTGGAGGGAGAGCTTGACCCGCTGGACGGCGTTGCTCCGCACGGCCCCCTCGGCCCCGAGGTCCACGACCCAGAACCTGACCTTCCCCTTCCCGCCGGCGCTCTTCTCCAGCGCGAGCGACACCTCCAGCTCGATGGCCCCCAGCTCGAACTGCAGGTTCTTGCCCTGCGCCTCGGCGATGGACTGCTCCAGCTCCTCCCGCAGGTCCTGGATCACGGTCGACAGCTCGATCATGCGGAATCCCCCTCAACCCGATGCGGACA
The DNA here is from genome assembly GCF_040684675.1 of Streptomyces sp. NPDC089915. Taxonomy (NCBI): domain Bacteria; kingdom Bacillati; phylum Actinomycetota; class Actinomycetes; order Kitasatosporales; family Streptomycetaceae; genus Streptomyces; species Streptomyces sp. NPDC089915. The sequence continues at coordinate 5,432 of NZ_JBFBGN010000166.1, forward strand.
CGCACGGCGCACACGGCGGAACCCGGCGACTGGACGAGCCCCGTCCCGTTCCCGTACGTGGCTGCCACCGTACTCAGCCCGGCGGGTTCTGTACGCGGGTTGGCCGAATCGCCCATGCGGGGCGGAGGGCGCGATCCTCGTCCGCCCCCGCTCGGTCCTCCTCCGTCCACGACAACCGGAACCGGTGGTGCGGGCCCTCGCGGGCGGAGGGGTGGTCGTGCTGAAATGTCCCGGCACAGTCCGTACGTACACGGCGATGGGGTGAACGTGATGCCTCCCGAGGGCGAGTACGACCCGAGTCCGGCGCAGTGGATCCGCGAACAGGTCGAGCTGTACGAGAGTTCGGGCGGCACGCGGGGTACGACGCTCTGGGACACGGGACTGCCCGTCGTCATCGTCACGATGCGCGGCGCGCGGAGCGGCAGGATCCGGAAGATCCCGCTGATGCGCGTGGAGCACGAGGGGTGCTACGCGGCGGTCGCCTCGAAGGGCGGGTTCCCGAGCCACCCGGACTGGTACTTCAACCTCAGGGCCCTGCCGCGGGTGGAGCTCCAGGACGGGCCGCGGCGACAGCGGATGACGGCCCGCGAGCTGGCCGGGGACGAGAGGGCCCGGTGGTGGCGGCGCGCGGTCGCGGCGTATCCGCCGTACGCCGAGTACCAGGCGAAGACCGACCGGGTGATCCCGGTCTTCGTCCTCGAACCCGGGGACCCGGGCGGGGCCGGTTCGGCCGGGGTCAGTTCTCGGCCAGGACGATGACGTGGTCGGCCTCGCCGAGGACGAGCGGCTCCGACCTGGGGGGATTGAGGTGGACGCCGTAGCGCGGGGCCCGGTCGCCGTGGCCGGCGATGCGGTAGCCGATGGCGGTCTCGCCCCGTCGCCGGGCGGCCTCCAGGACGGTGGCGAAGTTCGCCTCGGTGCCTGAACGCAGGTAGTCGCCGGCGGGTTTGAGGTAGATCTCGGAGCCCGCCGGGTCGAACAGGTCCGCCAGGACCTCGTACAGGGCCCCGTTCTCGGCGAGCTGGGTCAGGAGGAGGCAGATCAGCTTGGTGCTGACGATGAAGTCGTCGGCCTTGGTGACCTGGGCCACCTCCCGGTTGGCGTCGTCGTTCATCTCCGTGACGATCGAGTAGGGGTCGCCCAGCCCCACTTCGATGTCGCGCAGGTGCAGCAGGGTGACCAGGGTCCGGTCGTCGGCGAGGTCGGGGCCGACGCTCTCGTCCGAGAGGACGATGATGTGCTGGTAGCCGCCGAGGTCCAGGGATTCGAGGGAGCGCCGGCTGGTCGGCTCGCAGACCTTGTGGCCCACGGTGAGGTGGTCGCGGCCGGTCTCCACGGCCTCGTCCGGGCGTGAGGGCGAGGCGATGTCGATGACCGATCCGGGCCGGACCAGCTGGTCGAGCAGGGTGATGATCTTCGGTGCGCGTGAGTTCCATCCGATCATCAGGGTGCGGTCCGGAACGGCCGCCCTGCCGGGGGACGACACCAGGGCCGAGGAATGGACTTCGGCCTCGTCCTCCGTGAGCCGGATGAGCAGGTCGTCCTCGGCGATGACGATGACGTCGTCCTCGGCGCCGATGACGGTGTCCATGGCGGGATTGACCTGGGCGCGGCCGTCGCCCCGGTGGATGCCGATGGGGACGCCGAGTTCGTACCGGCTGAGCGCCTCGCCGAACGTGGCCCCCGTCAGGGCGGGCTCACGCCGTATGTAGATCTCGTTGCCGAAGAAGCTGAGCAGTTCGTCGCAGACGGTGGAGAGGCCGGTCTGCCGGTGGGACTGCACGACGAGCCGCACGGCGAAGTCGTCGGCGTCGATGACCAGGGCGCTGCCGCCCGCCGCGAGGCGGGCCACGGCCAGGTTGTCGGAGTCGTGGACGGCCGCCACGACGTGCGGCCGGGTGCCGCTCCAGGCCCGGTTGTTGAGCAGGAGCAGCGTCTTGATGACGTTGGTGTCGCGGTCGTCGCCCGTCGGCGGCACCACCATGACCGACTTCGCGGTGTCCGGGCTGACCAGCTCCAGGTCCTCACGCTTGAGCGGGCTGCCCGAGCGGCAGATGACGCGCGTGTGACCGGTGTCGGGCACGCGCATCCGGATCTGCTCCTCCATCTCGACCTTGTCCCGGTCGGCGAGGATGACCACGCAGGACCTGCGCTCGCTCTGGTTGGCCTCGACCAGTTCGGCGACCACCGTGAAGACCTGTTCCGACCAGCCCAGCAGGATGGTGTGGCCCCGTTCGATGATCCGCGAACGTCCCTTGCGCAGCCGCTGGAGCCGGGCCTCCAGGCCGGTCGTCAGCACACCGATGAGCGCGCTGACGATGAAGATGCCGCCGAGGGTGACGGACAGCATCAGCGCCAGGAAGACCGGCCCGCCGGAGTCCCCGCCCATGGTTCCCGGGTCGAGCGTGCGCAGCAGGCTCATCCAGGCCACGCCCGCCCAGCCGCCGTTCGCCTCCGTGTCCCCGTCGGTGAGCAGCACCACCAGGGTGGTGACCACCGTGATCAGCGCGGCCGACGCGAGCGCCAGCCAGGCCATCAGGGCGGACACCCCCCGGTCCATCGTGCCGTCGAACCAATAGCGCAGCCGGTCCCACACCCTCGCAAGCCCCCCGTGTCGACTGGTCCGTCTCGCGCACGGACGGAGTGGATCATCCCACGGGGGAGCCGGGGAGCAGCGAAGTCACGCCACCGCGCGCGGAGTCGCCCGTCAGGAGCGCGACGAGGTCGGCGCGCGCCCGGGCCACGCGGGAGCGGACGGTGCCGATCGGGCAGCCGGCGGCCGCGGCCGCCTCCGCGTAGCCCAGGCCGAGGAGCTGGGTGAGGACGAAGGCCTCCCGGCGCTCGGCCGGGATGAGCGCCAGGAGTTCGGCCAGGGCGACGCCGTCCTCGAACCCGGGGACGCCGCGCGGCTGTGCCCGCTCGGCCGCGGTCTGCCAGTCCTGCCGGTCCGACAGGCGGGGGCGGGCCGCGGCGTGGCGGAGGCTGTCGACGACGGTGCGGCGGGCGATCGACAACAGCCAGGTGCGGGCCGAGGACCGGCCCTCGAAGCGGGGGAGTGCCACGATCGCGCGCAGGAAGACCTCCTGGGTGAGGTCGTCGGCCGCCTGCGGGTCGGCGCTGAGGTACGCCACGTAGCGCCACACGTCGCGGTGGAGCGCGCGGACGAAGCGGTCGGCCTTGGCCGGGTCGCCGTCGCGGGCCTCCAGGGCCAGCCGGGTCACGTCCGCCTCGGCGCCCGGGGCGGGCGGCCGCCTCGTGGCGCCGGAGGTGGGGAGCTGCTTGGTCAGGGCAGGGGTCATCGCCGAAGGTCCTCAAGTGATAAGGGGGTTCGGCTCCGCGTCGCACGTCGGAGCCGGTGAAGGGGTACGGCCTGCCGGAGGGCATGGCCGATGCCCGAGGCGCGACGGCGGGTGGTGCGCGCCGTCAGCGTCCGCTCGGGGAGCCGGCTGTCACAGGACAGCGGTTCCCGTCGGAGGACCCCTTGAGGTGATGGCGTGGACGAGGAACAGCCGGCGCAGGACCTGCCGCTCCCGGATCCGGCGCAGGCGCAGGCGCGGCCGGTGCGGGACGGGCGGGAGCGGGCCGAACAGCACGCGCAGGGGCGCCCGGAGCCATCCCGCGACGGCGCGCAGGAGACGGAAGGCGGCCCGCTCGGCGTAGGCGAGCCAGAGGCCGCACAGTACGGCGGCCAGGAGGTGTGCGGCCGACATCCCCGACATCCCCCAAGGGGACATGCCCGCCATGTCATGGCCGGCGGAGGACATCGTCAGGCCGGCCATGTCGGCCATGTCGGCCATGTCCGCGGCCGACGCCATGGGCATGCCGTTCATGGGCATGCCGGCCATCGCCCCGTCCACGGGCAGGGCGGCGTGCGTGTGCGTGTGCATGCCGTGCGCGGAAGGAGCGGCGGCGCCGACGGCCGACTGGGCCAGGGTGAACCCGGTATGGAGCACGGCCTGCACCGCCACCGTCGCCGTGGTGACGGCCGGCAGCCCGCGCTCGCGGTCCGCCGTGGCCCAGGCGGCCGCCGAAGTCGCCGCGAGGGCGGCCAGGGCGGCCCACCACGGCACGTGCCGGCCCGACATGAGGACGTGGCCCGTCGTCGCGAGCAGCACGCAGACGACTGCGAACATCGCAGCCCGTGCGGCTCGTGAACAGTGGCCTGGCTTCATGGCGGGTTCATCCTCGCACCGACGCCCCGGAGCGGGCAGGGGGGTGGGGCGGTTCCTGACGGGTCCTCAACCCGTCGCCGACGCGGCCGTTACCGGGGGCTGTGGCGCACGACACAGCGGGGCGGGGGAACCCGGGAACCGCACCACCCGACGGCCTTCCCGGCCGGCCGATGCGCGCCGCCACCCCGAAGAGCCACAGCGAAGGAACGGGAACGCCGAATGAACCGACGGGACTTACTCCGCGCCTCGACCGCGATCGGCGCCACCGGCATGGGCCTCGCGGGAACCGCCCTGGCCGCCGCACCGGCGGCAGCGGCGGCCACCGCCGCCGCGCCCGGGTCCGCCCCGGCAGGGGACGGGAGTCCGCTGCGCGTCCACGTCGTCATGTTCGACGGGGTCGAGGAGCTCGACTTCGCCGCCCCGTACGAGGTCTTCTCCGCCGCCCGCTTCTTCACCGGCCGGCCCGTCGAGGTCCGCTACGTCACCGCGTCCCGGCCCGGGACCGTCCAGGCCTCGTACGGCACCCGGATCCGGGTCGACCACGGCTGGGCGCCGGACGAGGCCGACGTTATCGTCGTACCGGGCGGCGGGTACGCCCGCCGTGAGGACCCGGGCGTCTGGGCCGAGATCCGGCGCGGCACGCTCGTCAGCGCCCTGCGCGAGGCACCCCGTCCGGGGCTGACCGTCAGCGCGCTCTGCACCGGGGTCATGCTGCTGTCCGCCGCCGGACTGACCCGGGGACGCCCCTGCACCACGCACCACAAGGCACGCCCCGACCTCGAAGCCCAGGGGGGCCTGCCGAAGAACGCGCGCGTCGTGGACGACGGAGACCTCGTCACCGCCGGCGGCATCACCTCGGGCCTCGAACTCGCCCTGTGGCTCGTACGCCGTGAACTGGGCGCGGACACGGCGACGAACATCGAGGCGATGCTGGAGTACGAGGCCCGGGGCACGGTGTGGTCCCGCTGAGCCGTGCCGCGTCGACCGTGATCTCCGCACGGAGTGCGCAGGTCAGGGCCGGTGGGGGCCTGGGTTCGGGGGGCCGGCGCCGGTCGGCTGCCCTGCCGTAGCCGCGCGGCCGGGGAGGCCGCTGGGGGAGGGAAGCATGGAGAACGACCTGGCCGTCCGGCCGTCCGAGGGACAGCTGTGTCCCGACTGCGGGCACTCGCTCGTCGCCGCCGACGAGCGGTTTCCCCGCTGGTGCGCGGACTGCGACTGGAACGTGGACCCGACTCCCCCGGACGCCGAGCCCGGCCGGCTCGCCGCGGCCCGCCGCCGGCTGGCTCGGCGGCACGGCGAGGAGCTCGCGGCCGCCATGGCCGGCGGAGCGGCGAACCGCCCTCGGCGTGACGCCGCCTCGCTCCTCGCCCTCGGGCTCGCCCTGCTGGTGCACGGGGTCACGCTGGTCCTGGCGGTGGCGGGGCTGCTGCTGATCGTGCTCGGGTGGGAGACGGTGGTCCAGCCGGTCGGCGGTGCGGTGCTGCTCGTGGCGGCGTTCGTGCTGCGGCCCCGGATGCGGCGGATCCCGCAGGGCGGGCCCGTGCTGTACCGGGCCGACGCGCCCCGGCTGTTCGAGCTGATCGACGACGTGGCCGCCGTGACCGGCACCGCCGGGGTGCACGCCGTGGTGGTCGGCGGCGACGTCAACGCCGCGGTGACGGCGTACGGATGGCGCCGGCGCCGCGTGCTGCTCCTGGGCCTCGGACTGTGGGAGGTCCTGGGCCCGCAGGAACGCGTCGCCCTGCTGGGCCACGAGCTCGGCCACTTCGCCCACGGCGACGTCCGGCACGGGGTGCTCATCGGCCAGGCGCTGCGCTCCCTGTACCTGTGGGTGGACACGCTGGCCCCCTCCCGGGGGACCACCGTGTGGGACACGCTGTTCAACGTCCTGGCCTACCTGCCGCGCTGCGCGGCCTACGGGCTCCTGGCCCTGCTCGACCACCTGACGCTGCGCGCCACCCAGCGCGCGGAGTACGAGGCCGACCTGAACGCGGCGCGGGCGGGTTCGACCGGCGGCGCGGTGGGGCTGCTGGAACGGCTCCTCGTCGGCCGCTCCGTGGACACGCTGCTGCGCCGGGAGGCCGTGACCGCCCAGATGACGGGCGGGGCTGCCGGGCGCAAGATCCGGGAGGCGGCCGAGCGGGGGCTGTGGGAGCGGATCGCGGCCCACGTGGCGTCCATCCCGGCCCACGAGCACGAGCGGCTGCTCCGCGTCTCCGCACGGCGCGGGCACGGTGTGGACGACACCCACCCGCCGACCCACCTGCGCCTTCAGTGCGTGGCACGGACCGAGCCGCGGCAGGCCCTGGTCGACTTCGGCGAGGAGCGGTCCGCGGCGGTCGCCGCGGAGCTCGACCCGGCCCGCGCGGCGGTGGCCCGGCAGGTCCTCGGCGCGGTGTGCTGACGCGGCGGGGCGGCCCGTCGGAGAAGGCCGTCCGCCGCCGTGGGCGGGCTACAGGGTGGTGGCGCGGCCCGGCCCCGGTCCGGCCGCCGTGTTCACGCCGGATTCACCTCCCGCCGCGATCCTGGGCGCATGGCCCTCAGTAGACGAGCACTACTGGCACAGGCAGCCGCTTCGGCCACCGCCGTAGCCGCCCCTTCCCCCTCACCCGCCGCCGGCGCGGCCGCGGAATCCGAGCCGTCCGCGACCACGGTCACCCTGCGCGGCACGATCCCGCCCGGCGCGCCGGACTTCGTCTACGTGCCCGTGGACGTTCCGCCGGGCGTCAGCGAGTTGCGCGTCTCCTACCGCTACGACAGGCCGCCCACCGCGCCGGGAACTCCCGGCAACGCCCTCGACATCGGCCTGTTCGACCAGCACGGCACCGCGCTCGGCGGCCGCGGGTTCCGCGGCTGGTCGGGCGGGGCCCGCGGCGAGTTCTTCCTCCGCACCGACGAGGCCACCCCCGGCTACCTGCCGGGACCGCTGGAGCCCGGCCGCTGGCAGATAGCCCTCGGCCCGTACACCGTCGCCCCGCAGGGGATGTCCTACGAGATCACCGTCGCCCTCACCCACGGCACACCGGCGCCCCCCGTCCCCGCCGCCTACCCGCCCCGGCGCATCCCCGGACGGGGCAGGGCCTGGTACCGGGGGGACTGCCACATCCACTCCGTGCACTCCGACGGCCGCCGCACCCCGGCCGAGATCATCGGCCTCGCGCGCGCCGCCGGGCTGGACTTCATCAACACCTCCGACCACAACACCCACAGCTCCCACACCGCCTGGGCCGGCGCGGCCGAGGCCGGTCTGCTCGTCCTCACCGGCGAGGAGATCACCACGCGCACCGGACACGTCCTCGCCGTGGGCACCGACCCCGGCACCTTCATAGACTGGCGCTACCGGGCCCGCGACGACCGCTTCGGGCGCTTCGCCCGCGCCGTCCGGCGGGCGGGCGGCCTCGTCGTCCCCGCCCACCCGCACGCCACCTGCATCGGCTGCGCCTGGAAGTTCGGCTTCGGCGAGGCCGACGCCGTCGAGGTGTGGAACGGCCCCTGGACCGCCGACGACGAGGTGGCCCTGGCCTCCTGGGACGCCACGCTCTCGGGCGCGGGCGGCGACCGCCGGCTGCCGGCCCTCGCGCACAGCGACTACCACCGCGACCCGGACC
>NZ_JBFBGN010000167.1:0-13100 GCF_040684675.1 Streptomyces sp. NPDC089915
GGCGAGGCTGGTGGCCGCGCGCGGCCGGCTGATGCAGGCGCTGCCCACGGGCGGTGTGATGGTGGCGGTCGAGGCCACGGAGTCCGAAGTCCGCGCGCTGTTGCCCGGGTTCGAGACCGAGGCGGGCATCGCGGCGGTCAACGGGCCGTCCTCGGTGGTGCTTTCCGGTACGGCGGAGGCCGTCGGACACCTCGTCGGGAAGCTTTCGGCCGAGGGCCGCAAGACCAAGCCCCTGACCGTCTCCCACGCCTTCCACTCCCCGCTGATGGATCCCATGCTGGCGGACTTCCGCAAGGTGGTGGAGGCGGTGTCCTTCGGCACCCCCGCCCTGCCCGTGGTCTCGACGCTGACCGGCGCGCCGGTGTCGGCCGAGGAGTTCTGCTCCGTCGACTACTGGGTGAGCCACGTCCGTGAGGCGGTCCGCTTCGCCGACGCCGTCGAGGCCCTGGCGGCCGAGGGGGCCGGCACCTTCCTGGAGATCGGTCCGGGCGGCGTCCTGACGGGGCTGGCCGCGGCCGTCCTGAACGGCACTCAGGCGGCCGTCCCGGTCCTGCGGGCCGGCCGGCCGGAGGAGACCGCCGTCCTCACCGCCCTCGCCCGCCTCCACGTCGAAGGCACTCCGGTGGACTGGACGGCCGTCCTCGCCGGCCGGGGCGCCCACCGCGTCGACCTCCCGACCTACGCCTTCCAGCGCGAGCACTACTGGCTGACGGCGCGGACCGCCCCGGCCGCCACCGCCCCGGCCGACGCGGCCGAAGCGGAGTTCTGGGACACCGTCGAGAACGGGGAACCGGAGGCCCTCGCCACGCGGCTCGGGGTGGCGGCCGGGGCGCCGCTCGACTCGGTGTTCGGCGCGCTCGCGGCCTGGCGCCGCGAGAGCCGCACCCGCGGCACCCTCGACGGCTGGCGCTACCAGGCGGTGTGGCAGCCCCGCACCGGCCTGCCCGCCGCCGCCCCCTCGGGCACCTGGCTGATCGTGGCCCGGGACGGGGCGACCGCCGAGCCCTACGCCCGGATGCTCCGGGACCGGGCCGCCACCCCCCTCCTCGTCACCGTCACCGACCCCGGCGCCGACCGGGCGACCCTCGCCGCGCTGCTGCGCGAGGCCGGGGCCGTGGACGGCGCACCGGTGGCCGGGGTGCTGTCCCTGCTGGCCCTGGACGAACGCGACCACCCGCGCCACCCCGGCCTGCCCGCCGGCCTCAACGCCACCGTCGCGCTCGTCCAGGCGCTCGGGGACCTGGAGGCCGAGGCGCCGCTGTGGTGCCTCACCGCCGGGGCCGTGGCCGTCGACGGTGCCCGCCAGGTCACCCGGCCGCTCCAGGCCCTGGTCTGGGGCCTCGGCCGCGCGGTCGCCCTGGAGACCCCGGCGCGCTGGGGCGGCCTGATCGACCTCCCCGCAGCCGGCGGCGACCCCGCCGCCCCCGACGAGCGGACGCTCGCCCGGCTCGCCGAGCTCCTCGGCGGGGCCGACGGCGAGGACCAGCTCGCGCTGAGCGCCTCCGGGACCCTGGTCCGCAGGCTGACCCGGATGCCCCGCACCACCACCGCCACCGGCCCCGACGGCGGCTGGCAGCCCCGGGGCACCGTGCTGATCACCGGCGGTACGGGCTCGCTCGGCGGGCACACCGCCCGCTGGCTGGCCGGAGCCGGTGCCGAGCACCTGGTCCTCGCCGGCAGGCGCGGCGAGGCCGCCCCGGGCGCTGCCCGACTCGCGGCCGAGCTGCGGGAGTCCGGGGTGCGGGTGACGGTCGCCGCCTGCGACGTGGCCGACCGGTCGGCCCTGGCGGCCCTGCTGGACGGCCTGTCCGCCGATCCCGCCCCGCTGACCGCCGTCGTCCACGCCGCCGGACTCCCGCAGTTCACCACCGTCGCGGAGACCACCCCCGAGGAACTCGCCGCCGTGGTCTCGGCCAAGGTCGCCGGCGCCGTCCACCTGGACGAACTCCTCTGCGACCGGGACCTGGACGCCTTCGTCCTCTTCTCGTCCGTGTCCGGCGTCTGGGGCAGCGGCAGCCAGGCCGCCTACTCCGCCGGCAACGCCTTCCTCGACGCCCTCGCCCAGCACCGCCGGGCCCGGGGGCTGAAGGCGACGGCCGTCGCCTGGGGCCCCTGGGCCGAGGGCGGAATGGCCGCCGACGGCGGCGCGGAGGAGTACCTGAGGCGCAGCGGACTGCCCGCGCTCTCCCCGGCACTGGCCGTCTCCGCCCTGCGGCTGGCCATGGACCGGGACGAGACCGCCGTGGTCGTGGCGGACGTCGACTGGCCGAGGTTCGCACCCTCCTTCACCATCGGCCGGCCCAGCGCCCTCCTCGCCGACCTGCCCGAGGCCCGGGCCGCGCTGGCCGCCGAAGCGGCCGGCGACGACTCCTCCGGCGCCGCCGCGCCCGTGGCGGCCGACCTCGTACGGGAACTGTCCGGCCTGGACCCGCAGGACCGGCACGAGCGGCTGCTGGACCTGGTGCGCAAGGAGGCCGCGGCGGTACTCGGCTACCCGGCCACCGACGCCATCGAACCCGACCGGGCCTTCCGGGACCTCGGCTTCGACTCGCTCACCGCGGTCGAACTCCGCAACCGGATGGGCGCCGCCACCGGGCTCCGGCTCCCGACCACGATGGTCTTCGACCACCCCACCCCGACCGCCCTCACCGACGGGCTGCTGGGCGCCCTCCTGCCCGAGGGGGCGGCGGACCGCACCCCGGGGGAGGGCGGCCCGGACGAGGACCGGGTCCGCCGCGCCCTCGCCACCGTCCCGCTGGACCGGCTGCGCGAAGCCGGGCTGCTGGAGGCCCTGCTGGGCCTGGCCGCCGGGGCGGCGGACACGGCACCCGCACCCCACCCCGAGCACGGGGAACCCGACACCGACACCGGTTCCGCCATCGCGGACATGGACGTCGACCACCTCATCGAACTGGCGCTGGGCGACAGCGAAGCCTGATCGACGGCCTGAGTACGGAGCACATCATGACCACATCGAACGACAAGATCGTTCAGGCACTGCGCGCCTCCCTCCAGGAGACCGAGCGGCTGCGCCGCGAGAACCGGAAGATGACGGCCGACGCCCGCGAGCCCATCGCCATCGTCGCGATGAGCTGCCGCTTCCCCGGCGGCATCGGTTCCCCCGAGGAGCTGTGGCGCCTCCTCGCGGACGGCGGCGACGCGATATCCGGCTTCCCCGCCGACCGCGGCTGGGACCTCGACGCCCTCTACGACCCCGACCCGGACAACGCCGGCACCTGCTACGTCCGGCACGGCGGATTCCTCGACGGCGTCGGCGAGTTCGACGCCGGGTTCTTCGGGATCTCCCCGCGCGAGGCCCTGATGATGGACCCGCAGCAGCGGCTGCTGCTGGAAACCGCCTGGGAGGCCTTCGAACGGGCCGGCATCGACCCGGCCACCCTGCGCGGCTCCCGCACCGGCGTCTTCGCCGGCACCAACGGCCAGGACTACGCCCGTCTCTCCACCTCCCCGGAGGACTTCGACGGATACCTCGGGACGGGCAACGCCGCCGCCGTCATCTCCGGACGGCTCGCCTACACCTTCGGCCTCGAAGGCCCCGCCGTGACGGTCGACACGGCCTGCTCCTCCTCCCTCGTCGCCCTGCACCTCGCCGCCCAGGCGCTCCGCAAGGGCGAGTGCGCCCTCGCCCTGGTCAGCGGGGTGACGGTGATGTCCACGCCCGGCGCCTTCATGGAGTTCAGCCGCCAGCGCGGGCTCGCCGCCGACGGCCGCTGCAAGCCCTTCTCGGCCGCCGCCGACGGCACCGGCTGGAGCGAGGGCGTCGGCATGCTGCTCGTGGAACGCCTCTCCGACGCCCGTCGCCACGGCCACCGCGTGCTGGCCGTCCTCCGGGGCAGCGCCGTCAACCAGGACGGCGCCTCCAACGGGCTGACCGCCCCCAGCGGGTCGGCGCAGCAGCGGGTCATCCGCCAGGCCCTGGCCGACGCCCGGCTCTCCGCCGCCGAGGTGGACGCCGTCGAGGCGCACGGCACCGGCACCTCGCTCGGGGACCCCATCGAGGCCCACGCCCTGCTCGCGACGTACGGGCAGGACCGGCCCGCCGGCCGGCCGCTGCTGCTGGGCGCGCTCAAGTCGAACATCGGGCACACCCAGGCGGCGGCCGGCGTGGCCGGCGTCATCAAGATGGTGATGGCGATGGAGCACGGAGTGCTGCCCGCCACCCTGCACCTCGACGAGCCGTCCCCGCACGTGGACTGGTCGGCGGGCGCCGTCCGGCTGCTGACCGAGGCCGTTGCCTGGCCGGAGACGGAAGGACCGCGCCGGGCGGGCGTCTCCTCCTTCGGGGTGAGCGGCACCAACGCCCACGTCGTCCTGGAACAGCCGGCCCCCGAACCGGCGCCCGAGCGGTCCGAGTCCGAGTCCGAGTCCGAGTCCGAGTCCGGCACCGAGACCGGCACCGAGACCGGCGCGGCCGCGGCCGCCGGATCCGGCCCGGCGGCCGTCCCGCAGCTGTGGCCGCTCTCCGCCCGCACCCCGGAGGCCCTGCCCGAGCAGGCCCGACGGCTCCTGGCGTACGTACGCGACAACCCGCACGCCGAACCCGCCGCCATCGGCCACGCCCTCGCCACCACCCGCGCCCGACTGCCCTACCGGGCGGCCGTGGTGGGCCGCGACCGGGACGAGCTGCTGGCCGCCCTCGACGCCTTCGCCCGCCGGGAGCCGACGGGCCGTGCCTTCGAGGGCCGGGCCCGCAAGACCAAGACGGCGTTCCTCTTCTCCGGGCAGGGCAGCCAGCGCCTGGGCATGGGGCGCGAACTCCACACCGCCTTCCCGGTGTTCGCCGAGGCCTTCGACAAGGCGTGCGCGGCCCTGGACCCGCACCTCGGACTCCCGCTCCGGGACGTGGTGTTCGGGGAGGACGGCGAACTGCTCGGCCGGACCGCCTTCACCCAGCCGGCGCTGTTCGCGGTCGAGGTGGCGCTGTTCCGGCTGGTCGAGTCCTGGGGCGTGCGCCCCGACTTCCTCGCCGGGCACTCCGTCGGCGAGTTCGCCGCCGCCCATGTGGCGGGCGTGCTCTCGCTGGAGGACGCGGCGAAGCTGGTGGCCGCGCGCGGCCGGCTGATGCAGGAGCTGCCCCCGGGCGGAGTGATGGTCGCCGTCGAGGCCGCCGAGGAGGAGGTACGGGCCCTGCTGGCCGGGTTCGAGGACCGGGCCGACATCGCCGCCGTCAACGGGCCCACGTCCGTGGTGGTTTCGGGCGCCGGGGACGCCGTGGCGGAACTGGCCGGGAAGCTCGCCGCCGAGGGCCGCAGGACCAAGGCCCTGACCGTCTCGCACGCCTTCCACTCCCCGCTGATGGACCCGGTGCTCGACGCCTTCCGCGCGCTCGTCGAGACCGTCCCCTTCGCCGCGCCGGCCCTCCCCGTCGTCTCCACCGTGACCGGCCGCCGCCTGACGGCCGCCGAACTGGCCGATCCCGAGTACTGGGTGGGCCAGGTGCGTGCCGCCGTCCGGTTCGCGGACGCGGTCGGGTACCTGGCGGACGCCGGCGCCTCGGTGTTCGTCGAGATCGGGCCCGGCGGCGTACTGTCCGGCCTGGCCCAGCCCCTGCTGGACGCGGACTCCGCGCACGCGGTACCCCTGCTGCGCGCCGACTCCGCCGAGGAAGCGGCCGCCGTGTCCGCCCTGGCCCGGCTGCACGTCCACGGGGTCCCGCTCGACCCGACCGCCCCGAGCGGGGACCGCGCCGGCCGCCCGGCCCTCCACGACCTGCCCACCTACGCCTTCCAGCGGCGCCGCTACTGGCTGGAGTCCACGGCCTTCTCCGGCCGGACCGCCGACGCCGCCCGGGAAGCCGACCCGGCGGAAGCCGGATTCTGGGACTCCGTCGAACGCGCCGACCTCGCCGCCTTCGCCGAGCGCCTCGGCCTCACGGACGACGCACCCCTCAGCTCGGTCCTGCCCGCCCTCTCCCTGTGGCGCCGCGACCACCGCGAGCGGTCCACGCTCGACGGCCGGCGCTACCGCATCGCCTGGCAGCCCGCCACCGCCACCGCCGCCGCACCCACCCGTCCCGCCGGCGGCTGGCTGGCCCTCGTCCCCGCCGCCCGTCCCGCCGACGACCCCTGGACGGAGGCGGCCCTGCGCGCCCTGGAGGAGCAGGGCGCGACCGTACGGCCCGTACCCGTCACACCCGGCACCGGCCGGGAGGAACTCGCCGAACTGCTGCGCACCGCCGCCCACGAGCACACCGTCGACGGGGTCCTGTCCCTGCTGGCCCTGGAGGAGGAGCCGCACCCGGCGCACCCCGTCCTGGCGGAAGGCCTCGCCACCACCCTCGCCCTGGTGCAGGCCCTCGGCGACGCGGGCGTCGACGCCCCCCTGTGGTGCGCCACCCGGGGCGCAGTCTCCACCGGCACCGCCGACCCGCTGCGCAGCCCCCGGCAGGCGGCGGTCTGGGCCCTCGGCCGGACCGCCGCACTCGAACACCCCGGCCGCTGGGGCGGCCTGGTCGACCTCCCCGACGCCCTCGACGAGCGCGCCGCCCGGCGCTTCGCCGCCGTCCTCGCCGGCGCCCACGGGGAGGAGGACCAGCTGGCCGTGCGCGGCGCGGGCGTCTTCGTACGCCGGCTGCTGCGCGCCCCCCGGAGCCGCACCGCGCCCTCCGAGCCCGCCACCCCGCAGCCGCACGGCACCGTCCTGATCACCGGCGGCACCGGTGCCCTCGGCGCCCACGTGGCCCGCTGGCTCGCCGGGACCGGAGCCCGGCACCTGGTCCTCACCAGCCGCCGGGGACCGGCGGCGGCCGGCGCCGACGCGCTCCGCGCCGAACTGGAGGAACTCGGCGCAAGGGTCACCATCGAGGCCTGCGACATCGCCGACCGGGAGGCCGTGGCCCGGCTGCTCGCCGGCCTGCCGCAGGACCACCCCCTCACCGGCGTCGTCCACGCCGCCGGAGTCGGCACCCCGGGCATGCTGGCCGACACCACCGCCGAGGAGTTCGCCGCCGTCCTCGCCGCCAAGGCGGCCGGCGCCCACCACCTCGACGCACTCCTCTGCGACCGGGACCTGGACGCCTTCGTCCTCTTCTCGTCGATCTCCGGCGTCTGGGGAGCCGCCGGGCAGGCCGCCTACGCGGTCGCCAACGCCTCCCTCGACGCCCTCGCCGAACACCGCCGCGCCCGCGGCCTCACCGCCACCGCCGTCGCCTGGGGCCCCTGGGCCGGCGGAGGCATGGTCGAGGACGGCGACGCCGAGGACCGGCTCCACAAGCGCGGACTGCCCGCCCTCACCCCGCCGTCTGCCATCGCCGCACTGCGCGCCGCCCTCACCGGGGACGAGACGGCCGTGACCGTCGCGGACGTCGCCTGGGAGCGCTTCGCCCCCTCCTTCACCCTGCTGCGGCCCAGCCCGCTGCTGCACGGAGTCCCCGAGGCCGTCGCCGCCCTCGCCGACGCGGCCGACGGCACGGCGTCCGACGGCCGGGGCGACGGCGAACTCCCCGAGTTCGCCCGCCGGACCGCCGCCCTCACCGGGCCCGAGCGGGACCGCGCCGTCCTCGCCCTCGTACGGGCCGAGGCCGCCGCCGTACTCGGCCACCCCGACGCCGGCGCGGTCCCGGCCGACCGGGCCTTCCACGAACTGGGCTTCGACTCCCTCACCGCCGTGGAGCTCCGCAACCGCCTCGGCCGGACGACGGGGGTCCGGCTCCCCGCCACCCTCGTCTTCGACCACCCCTCCCCGGCCGCCCTTGCCGCCCACCTCCTGACCGAACTGACCACGGCCGTCACCGGCCGCACCGCCGCCCCCGCGCCCACGGCCGCCGCCCGCGCCGCAGACGACGCCGAGCCCCTCGCGATCGTCGCCATGAGCTGCCGCTACCCCGGCGAGGTACGCGGCCCCGAGGACCTCTGGCGGCTCGTCGCCGAGGGCCGCGACGCGGTCGGCGGCTTCCCCGCCGACCGGGGCTGGGACCTGGACTCCCTCTACGACCCCGACCCCGACCGGCCCGGCACCACGTACGCCAGGGACGGCGGCTTCCTCTACGACGTCGCCGACTTCGACCCCTCCTTCTTCGGGATCTCCCCCCGCGAGGCCCTCGCCATGGACCCGCAGCAGCGGCTCCTGCTGGAGACCGCCTGGGAGGCCTTCGAACGCGGCGGCCTCGACCCCACCTCCCTGCGCGGCAGCGGAACCGGCGTGTTCATCGGCTCCGGCTACCAGGACTACGCCTCCCGCCTGCTGAGCGTCCCGCAGGACCTGGAGGGCTACATCGGCACCGGCAGCTCCGCCAGCGTCGTCTCCGGGCGCATCGCCTACTCCTTCGGCCTGGAGGGGCCGACGCTGACCGTCGACACCGCCTGCTCCTCCTCCCTCGTCGCCCTGCACCTCGCCGCGCAGGCCCTGCGGCGCGGCGAGTGCGACCTCGCCCTGGCCGGCGGCGTGACCGTGATGTCCAGCCCCAACGCCTTCATCGAGTTCAGCCGGCAGCGCGGGCTGGCCGCCGACGGCCGCTGCAAGTCCTTCGCGGCGGCCGCCGACGGCACCGGCTGGGGCGAGGGCGTCGGCATGCTCCTCGTGGAGCGGCTCTCCGACGCCCGCCGCAACGGCCACCCCGTGCTGGCCCTCGTACGCGGCTCCGCGATCAACCAGGACGGCGCCTCCAACGGGCTGACCGCCCCCAACGGCCCCGCCCAGCAGCGGGTGATCCGCCAGGCCCTCGCCAACGCCGGACTCACCCCGGCCGACGTCGACGTGGTCGAGGCGCACGGCACCGGCACCACCCTCGGCGACCCGATCGAGGCCCAGGCCCTCCTCGCCACCTACGGCCAGGAGCGTGACGGGGAACGGCCGTTGTGGCTCGGGTCCCTCAAGTCCAACATCGGCCACACGCAGGCGGCGGCCGGGGTCGGCGGCATCATCAAGATGGTCGAGGCGATGCGCCACGGCCTGCTGCCCAGGACCCTGCACGTGGACGCCCCGACCCCGCACGTCGACTGGTCGGCGGGAGCCGTCCGGCTGCTGACCGAGCCCGTCGACTGGAAGCCCGGCACCGAGCACACCCGGCGGGCCGCCGTCTCCTCCTTCGGGGTGAGCGGCACCAACGCCCACGTCATCATCGAGCAGCCGCCCGCTGAACCCCCGGCACCCGCGGAGCCCCGCCCCGAACCGAGGCCGGTCCCGTGGCTGATCTCCGGCAGCGGCCCCGAGGCCCTGCGCGAGCAGGCCGAACGCCTCCTCGACCACATCGAGCG
The DNA here is from genome assembly GCF_040684675.1 of Streptomyces sp. NPDC089915. NCBI lineage: Bacteria > Bacillati > Actinomycetota > Actinomycetes > Kitasatosporales > Streptomycetaceae > Streptomyces > Streptomyces sp. NPDC089915. Next base: position 9,216 of record NZ_JBFBGN010000167.1, read on the forward strand.
CCACCCCGCCCTCGAACCGGCCGACGTGGCCCGCTCCCTGGCCACTTCGCGCGCCGCACTGGAACACCGGGCCGCCGTCCTCGGCACGCTCCGGGAGGACTTCCTGCCCGCACTCCGCGCCCTGGCCGCGAACGACCCGGCCACGGCGGGGGACCGCGTCATCACGGGCGCGGCCGGCTCCCGGCCCGGGACGGCGTTCCTGTTCTCGGGGCAGGGGAGTCAGCGGGTCGGTATGGGGCGTGAACTGTACGAGGTGTTCCCGGTGTTCGCGGACGCGTTCGACGCGGTGTGCGCGTATGTGGACGGGCATCTGGAGCGGCCGTTGCGGGAGGTGGTGTTCGGCGGGGACGTCGAGCTGTTGAACCGGACGGAGTTCGCCCAGCCGGCGTTGTTCGCGGTGGAGGTGGCGTTGTTCCGGCTGGTGGAGTCCTGGGGTGTGTCCCCGGACTTCGTGGCGGGTCATTCGATCGGTGAGTTCGCCGCGGCGCACGTGGCGGGGGTGTTCTCGTTGGAGGACGCGGCGAGGCTGGTGGCCGCGCGCGGCCGGCTGATGCAGGCGCTGCCCACGGGCGGTGTGATGGTGGCGGTCGAGGCCACGGAGTCCGAAGTCCGCGAGCTGCTGGCCGAGTTCAGGGCGGAGATGGGCATCGCGGCGGTCAACGGACCTTCCTCGGTGGTGCTTTCGGGCGCCGAAGGGGCCGTCTCCCAGGTGGTGGCCAAGCTGGCGGCGGAGGGCCGCAAGACCAAGCCTCTGACCGTCTCCCACGCCTTCCACTCCCCGCTGATGGCTCCCATGCTGGCCGGGTTCCGCGAGGTCGTGGCGGAGGTGTCCTTCGGGACCCCGGTCCTGCCGGTGGTGTCCACGCTGACGGGTGCCCTGGTGCCGGCGGAGGAGTTCCGCTCCGTCGACTACTGGGTGAGCCACGTCCGTGAGGCGGTCCGCTTCGCCGACGCCGTCGAGGCCCTGGCGGCCGAGGGCGCCGGAACGTTCCTGGAGATCGGCCCGGGCGGTGTGCTGACGGCCCTGGCCGCGGCCGTCCTGGACGGCGACCGGACGGCGGTCCCGGTCCTGCGCGGGGACCGGCCGGAGGAGACGGCGGTCCTCACCGCCCTCGCCCGCCTCCACGTCGAAGGCACCCCGGTGGACTGGACGGCCGTCCTCGCCGGCCGGGGCGCCCACCGCGTCGACCTCCCGACCTACGCCTTCCAGCGCGAGCGGTACTGGCTCGAAACCGGGCCCGCCGCCGGAGACCTCGCGAGCGCCGGGCTCGGCTCCGCCGGGCACCCGCTGCTGGGCGCCGCCGTCGCCCTCGCCGACGGCGAGGGCCTGGTCCTCACCGGCAGGCTCTCCCTCACGGCCCAGCCCTGGCTGGCCCAGCACCGGGTCATGGGGGCGGCCCTGCTCCCCGGAACGGCCCTGGTGGACCTCGCGGTCCGGGCCGCCGACGAGACCGGCTGCGACCGGGTCGAGGAGCTCACCCTCCACGCCCCGCTGGTCCTGCCCGCCCAGGGCGCCGTCCGGATCCAGGTCACCGTGGCCGGCCCCGACGGGAACGGGCGCCGGAGCGTCAGCGTCCACTCCCGGCCGGACGGGACCGGCTCCGAGGAGCCCTGGTCGGCCCACGCCACCGGCGTGCTCGCCCCGCCGGCCGGCGCCCCGACGGCGGAGGACCTCGTACCGTGGCCGCCCGCCGAGGCGGAGCCCGTCCCCCTGGAGGGCTACTACGAGCGCCTGACCGAACTCGGCTTCGGGTACGGGCCCCTCTTCCAGGGGCTCCGGGCCCTGTGGCGGCGCGGCGACGAGGTGTTCGCCGAGGTCTCCCTCCCGCAGGACACCGAGGCCGCGGGCTTCGGCGTCCACCCGGCGCTGCTGGACTCCGCCCTGCACGCCGTCGGCCTCGGCGGCCTGCTGCCCGACACCGGCCGGGGCCGCATCCCCTTCGCGTGGGGCGGCGTACGGCTGGAGGCGACCGGCGCCACCGAGCTGCGGGTACGGCTGACCTCGCCCGCCCCGGACACCGTGTCCCTGTTCGCCGCCGACGGCACCGGCCGGGCGGTCGTCAGCGTCGACTCCCTCGTCCTGCGGACCGTGACGGCCGAGCAGCTGCCCGCCGCCGGCCCCGTCGAGCACCAGGACGCCCTCTACCGGCTGGACTGGCCCGTCCTGCCCCTCGACCCCCGGGACGACGCCCGGGACACCGGCGGATCCCCGGCCCGGGCCGAAGACCACGAGGGCCTGCGCGCCCTCCTGGACGGCCTCGGCGGCCGGGACCGGCTCGCGGACACCGTCCTCGTCCCGGCACCGCGCGGCCCCATCGGCGCACCCGAGGCCGAGCGGGTCCACACCGTCACCCGGGAGGGCCTCGCCCTCCTGCGGACCTGGCTCGCCGACGAACGGACCGCCGGCTCCCGGCTGGTGCTGCTCACCGACGGCGCCGTCGCCCCCGAGCCCGGGGCCACCGTCACCGACCCGGCCCACAGCGCCCTGTGGGGGCTGGTCCGCTCCGCCCAGTCCGAGAACCCCGGCCGCCTGGTCCTCGCCGACCTGGCCGGCCCGCACGCCCCCGCTCCCGGCAGTCCGGAGGAAGGCCTGCTGGCGGCCGCGCTGGCCACCGGCGAACCGCAGTTCGCGCTGCGCGGCGCCACCGCCCACGTCCCGCGCCTGGCCCGCCGGAGCGCCGCCGACGCGCTGCGCCCCACCCCCGGTGCGGCGGGCTGGCGGCTGACCGCCGGCGCCCCCGGCGGCGCCGCCGGAACCCTCGACGCCCTCGCGCTCACCGAGAACCCCGCCGCCACCGCCCCGCTCGGCGAGGGCCAGGTCCGCATCGCCGTCCGCGCCGCCGGAGTCAACTTCCGCGACGCCCTGATCGCCCTCGGCATGTACCCGGGCGCGGCCACCCTCGGCAGCGAAGCCGCCGGAATCGTCGTCGAGACCGGACCGGGCACCGCCGGACTGGCGGTGGGGGACCGGGTGTTCGGCATGATCCCCGAGTCCTTCGGCCCGCTCGCCGTCGCCGACCACCGGATGGTGGCCCGGATGCCGGAGGGCTGGACCTTCACGGAGGCCGCCTCGGTGCCCGTCGTCTTCCTGACGGCCTACTACGCCCTGGTCGACCTGGCCGGGCTGCGGGCCGGGCAGACCCTGCTGGTGCACTCGGCGGCGGGCGGCGTCGGCATGGCCGCCACCCAGCTCGCCCGCCACCTCGGCGCCGAGGTCTACGGCACCGCCGGCCCCGGCAAGTGGGCGGCCCTGACGGCCGCCGGCGGCCCGGACGCCGACCACCTCGCCTCCTCCCGCGACCTCGGCTTCGAGGAGCGGTTCCTGGCCGCGACCGCGGGCCGGGGCGTGGACCTCGTGCTCAACTCCCTGGCCGGGGAGTACGTGGACGCCTCGCTGCGCACCCTGGCCGACGGCGGCCGCTTCCTCGAAATGGGCAAGACCGACGTCCGCGACCCCCGGCAGGTCGCCGAGGAGCACCGGGGCGCCGACTACACCGCCTTCGACACCATCGAGGCGGGCCCCGACCGGATCGGCGCCATGCTCCGCGAGCTCGTCGCCCTGTTCGACACCGGTGCCCTGCGGCCCCTGCCCGTCACCTGCTGGGACGTCCGCCGGGCCCCCGAGGCCCTGCGCCACCTCAGCCAGGCCCGGCACATCGGCAAGCTCGTCCTCACCGTCCCCACCGCACCCGACCCCGAGGGCACCGTCCTCGTCACCGGCGCCACCGGGGCGCTCGGCGGGCTCGTCGCCCGCCACCTGGTCGCCGAGCACGGCGCCCGCCACCTGCTGCTCACCAGCCGGCGCGGCGCCGCCGCCGACGGGGCAGCCTTCTGCTTACCGAGCCGCGCTGAGCAGCACCGACCCCGAGATGGTCGGCATCGGCG
>NZ_JBFBGN010000168.1:0-12909 GCF_040684675.1 Streptomyces sp. NPDC089915
GCCCGGCCGGCCCGCAGGGTCCCGAGGGCCCGCGCGGCCCGAAGGGCTACCCGGGCGAGCAGGGCCCGAAGGGCGACCGGGGTCCGGGCGGCCCGCAGGGCCCGAAGGGCGACCGCGGACCCAAGGGCGACAAGGGCGACAAGGGCAAGCCCGGCGACTGCAAGTGCGGCAGCCACCACGGCGGCAAGGACCACGGCGGCAAGGGCGGCCACCACGGCAAGGGCGACAAGGGCGACCACGGCAAGGGCGGCCCGAAGGCCCGTATCGTCACCGGCGGCCAGGGCCTCGGCATCCGCTCCGGCCCCGGCACGGGCTACGCGAAGACCGGCAAGGTCGCGAACGACACCGTCGTGGCGCTCCAGTGCAAGGTCGACGGCGAACAGGTCGGCGACAACGCGATCTGGTACAAGCTCGCCGACGGCCGCGGCTGGATCGCCGCCCGCTACGCCCTGAACCTCAACAAGGTCCCGTACTGCTCCTAACCCCCCTACCCCCGCCGGCCCCGCCGCCCGCACCAGCGGCGGGGCCCGGCGGGCCGCACACGACGAGGGCCCCGCGGCCGGCCGGCCGCGGGGCCCCCGCCCGTTCCGCCCCTCAGACGAGCCCGGCGGCCCACTCCTCGCGCAGCATCCCGAAGAGCACGCGGTCATGGCGCTCGCCCGCCACCAGCACGGCCGCCCGCAACCGCCCCTCCTCACGGAAGCCGAGCCCCGAGAAGGCCCGTACGGCACGCTCGTTGCCGCTCCAGGTGTCCAGTTCCAGCCGGTGCAGCCCGTACGCCCCGAACAGGTGGTCCACCAGCAGCCGCGTCGCGTCCCGGCCGTGGCCGCGGCCCCAGAACTCCCGCTCGCCGATGGTGACGCCCAGCGTGGCCACCCCGAGGTAGGGGTCGAGGTCGCGGTAGTCGGCCATGCCGATGACCCGCCCGCTCTCCAGGTCCTCGACCGTGAACACGGCCGACTCCCTCGGCACCAGCCGCAGCATCCGCTCGAACCCGAGCCCGACCGCCTCGGCGGTGACCGGCCCGAAGCAGGGATCACCGGCCGAGGCCAGGCGCACCACCTCCGGGTCGTTGCGCCACCGCAGGTGGTGCTCGGCGTCCTCGGCGCGCAGCGCGCGCAGTCTCACCAGGTTTCCTTCGAACATCGCGCCACCCTAAACGATCAACGAGACGCCTTGGTGCTCCCGGCGAGAGCACGGGGAGCATCACCCGACAGGGCCCCTGGCATGCGGAAGGGCCGCCCACCGGGATGGTGGGCGGCCCTCGTGCGGAAGCCACCGGCCGTAAACAGGAACAGCACAGGTGAGCCGCGACCCCCTATCCGGCGACTGCAAAGTGACTGCATTGACGATAAAATGGAGTCATGACCGCATTCACGATCCGGGAAGTCCCCGACGACATTGCCCGCCGTATAAAGGTCCGCGCCGCCGAGGCCGGACAGTCCCTTCAGAGCTACCTGCTCGACCTCGTCACCAGAGACGCCACGCAGCCCACGCTCGGCGAAATGGCCGACCGCGCCGAGCGCTACGCCACGGAGGACATCGACATCCAGGACGTCCTCGACGTCATCGACGCAGGCAGGGCGGGCCGTTGATCGTCGTGGACTCCTCCGCCCTGGTCCTGTTCCTCACGGACAGGGGCTCCCTTGGCGCCGCCGCCCGCCGGCGCATCGGCGAGGAAGACACTCTCGCCGCTCCCCACCTCCTGGACACGGAGGTCGTGTCCGCCCTCCTGGGCATGGCCCGCGGCGCCAAAATCGACCCCACGAGCCTCGACGAGCACTTCAAGACCTACCAAGGGCTGCGCGTACACCGGCACGAGACGGGCCCGCTGGTCCCCCGGATCCGAAAGCTGTACGCCAACCTCTCCGCCTACGACGCCACATACGTCGCGCTCGCAGAGGCACTGGGCGTCCCCCTGCTGACGGCGGACGCTCGCATCAAACGAGGCGTTCAGAAGCCGCGTTGCGGGATCGAGGTCATCACCGCCGGCGGTACCCAGCCCCCACACCCAGGCACCTGACGCACCACCTCACCCGTCACACTCCCCGGAAGGGTGGTGCTCCCGTCATGCTCCCACATGACGAAGACCCCCCAACCTCGCGAAGTTTTCGCAGGTCAGGGGGCCTTCGCCCACATGGGATGAGTGGAGATGGCGGGAATCGAACCCGCGTCCAACGGTGCAGAAGCAGGGCTTCTCCGAGCGCAGTCCGCTGCGATTTTCTCGGCCCCGGAGATCACACGGACAAGTCTCCGACGGGCTCAGTCACTGTTTGGTTTCCCTCCAACCCCCGTGACCGGGGCTAGAGGTTTAGATCCCTAGTTGACGCCAGGATCCGGACCGGGACCACTTCCGGGCTGACGCTCCTCACAGAGGCTTCAGCTCACTGTTATTAGGCAGCGAGGGTGAAGCGGGAGTTATCGCTCTTGGAGTTGGCGATTATTTTTTGCGACATGTGGTTAGCGAGATCATTGCCGCTTCCTCGGCTCGCTTCCCCTGCATCGACATCCGCTGTCGAAACCGATCATCCCCATGTTGTTTTTTCAAGCTGCGCCGCCCCCTGGGGGGTGGTGCTGACGCCATGGTACGCGAAGTGGACCACCGCGTGCCAGGAGATTAAACCGTGCCCCGCTGCTTGCGGCGGATCGACGAGATCGTGCGCTGGGTCTCGCGCGTGTCCTGCTTCTCGCGCAGGGTCTGGCGCTTGTCGTACTCCTTCTTGCCGCGCGCCAGCGCGATCTCGACCTTGGCGCGGCCGTCCTTGAAGTACAGGGACAGCGGGACGACCGTGTGGCCCGACTCGTCCGCCTTGCGCTCCAGCTTGTCGATCTCCTCGCGGTGCATGAGGAGCTTGCGCTTGCGGCGGGCGCTGTGGTTGGTCCAGGTGCCCTGGCTGTACTCCGGGACGTGGACGTTGTACATCCACACCTCGCCGCTCTCGACCGACACGAAGCCGTCCACCAGCGAGGCCCGGCCCTGGCGCAGGGACTTGACCTCGGTGCCCGTGAGCACGATGCCGCACTCGTAGGTGTCGATGATCGCGTAGTCGTGCCGCGCCTTCTTGTTCTGGGCGATCAGCTTGCGCCCTTTTTCCTTAGCCATAGTGCGGTCATTTTCGCACTACGACCCCACCCCGAGGCCACCCAATACCGTGCGCGCCCGCTCCTCGGCCCCGTCGCCGGCGGCCAGGTCCGGGGTGATGCCCCCGCCGTCGAGGCTGCGGCCCGCCGGGGTGCGGTAGGTGCCCACCGTCAGCTCCGCCACCGCGCCGCCCGGGAGCGGGGTGGGCATCTGCACGGAGCCCTTGCCGAAGGTGCGGGTGCCCACCGTCACCGCGCGGCCGCGGTCCTGGAGGGCGCCGGTGACCAGCTCGGCGGCGCTCATCGTGCCGCCGTCCACGAGGGCCACCAGGGGGCGGCCGGTGTCCCCGCCGGGGGCCGCGTACAGGGCGCGCTCGGAGCCGCGTACGTCGTACGTCGCCACGAGCCCGCCGTCCAGGAAGGCGGAGGCCGCCGCGACCGCCTCGGTGACCAGCCCGCCCGGGTTGCCGCGCAGGTCCAGCATCACCCCGGCGCCCGGCGGGGCCTCCCGCACGGCCTCCCTGACGCGCTCGCCCGAGCCCCGGGTGAAGGAGGCCACCTTGATCACGGTGATGCCGCCCGCGAGGCGGCGTACGGTCACCGGGTCGGCGCGCAGCTGCTCGCGCCGGACGGTCTCGCTGAGGGGGGCGCCGTCCCGGCTGAGGCCGAGGACCACCGGGGTGCCGGCCTCGCCGCGCAGCCGGGCCACCACGTCGGCGACGGGCAGGCCGCTGACCTCGCGCCCGTCGACGCTCAGCAGCCGGTCGCCGGCGCGCAGACCGGCCCGGGCGGCGGGGCTGTCGGGCTGGACCCGGTCGACCTCGATGCGGCCGTCGCCGCGCCGGCCGGCCCAGAGCCCGACGCCGGTCCAGCGGCCGTCGAGGTCCTCGGCGAAGGCGGCGTACTCGCCCTGGTCGTAGACGGTGCCCCAGCGGTCGCCGCTGCGGCTGACCACCTCCTGGGCGGCCTTCTTGCCGGACTTCCCCTCGGCGACGGCCTCGGCGGCGGCCCGCTCGACGGCCTCCCGGTCGGCGGTCCCCGGCGCGGGGACGCCCGGCTCCGGCTCCCCCGCACTCGCGAGCACGGCGGCCGGCCCGCCCTCGGGCCCGCCCCAGCACCCGGTGGCCGCCGCGGCCCCCACGGAGACGGCGAACAGCAGCGTTAAGAAGGCCCCGCGACGCAGGTCACGGGGCCGGAGACAGAGAGCGGGCAGACCCGGCATGCGGCCGAGTCTAGGACAAGCCCCGCTGCCGCAAGCGGCGTTGGCCGCAGCCGGCAGGGGGCGCTCGTCACACCTTGAGGTACTTGCGCAGGGCCACGAAGGCCGCCAGGGAGGGCATCAGGAGGCCGATGACCAGGACCAGGGGGAGTTTGGTGAGGACCGCGTCCCAGCCGATGAAGTTGATCAGCTGGAGCTTGTCGCGGAGTGCGATGCCGTGGTCGATCACGAAGTACTGGCCGGCGCCGAGCATCCCGCAGGCGAAGCCGGCGCCGATGAGGCCGGCGACGGCCGCCTCCATGATGAACGGGACCTGGATGTAGAAGCCGGAGGCGCCGACCAGGCGCATGATGCCGGTCTCCCGCCGACGGCTGAACGCCGAGACGCGCACCGTGTTGACGATCAGCAGCAGCGCCACGATCAGCATGATCATCATGATGCCGAGGGCGGCCCAGTTGAGGGTGCCCAGCAGGGCGAAGAGGTTGTCGAGTTCCTGGGACTGGTCCTGCACCGACTGCACCCCGTCGCGGCCGACGAAGGCGGAGGTGATGACGTCGTACTTCTCCGGGTTCTTCAGCTTGACCCGGAAGGAGTCGGGCATCTGGTCGGGGGTGACGACCGAGGCCAGGGCGGTGTGCCCGAAGCGCTCCTTGTAGTGCTTGTAGGCCTCGTCCGAGGACTCATACATGACGTTCTGGACGAGGTCCATCTTCTTGAGCTCGCGCTCGATGCCCTGCTTCTGCTCGGGCGTGATCGCCCCCTTGGAGCAGGGCTTGCCGTTCCCGGCGGCGGGCGCGGCGGCCGCGCCCGGGGCTCCGGCCGCCGCCGGGGCGTTGCCCGCGGCGGCGTCGATGGCGTCGTTCTTGGTGCAGAGGTAGACGGTGACGTTGACCTTGTCGTACCAGTACCCCTTCATGGCGCTGACCTGGTCCCGCATCAGCAGGGAGCCCCCGAAGAGGGCCAGCGACAGGGCCACGGAGATGATGACCGCGAAGGTCATGGTGAGATTGCGGCGGAGGCCGACGCCGATCTCCGACATGACGAACTGGGCGCGCATGGCGTCTCAGAGACCTTTCAGTGCTGGTAGCCGTAGACGCCGCGCGACTGGTCGCGTACGAGTCGGCCCTGTTCGAGTTCGATGACGCGCTTGCGCATCTGGTCCACGATCTGCTGATCGTGCGTGGCCATGATGACGGTCGTGCCGGTCCGGTTGATCCGGTCCAGCAGCTTCATGATCCCGACGGAGGTCTGCGGGTCGAGGTTGCCCGTGGGCTCGTCGGCGATCAGCAGGGCGGGACGGTTGACGAAGGCGCGGGCGATGGCCACGCGCTGCTGCTCACCGCCGGAGAGCTCGCCCGGCATCCGCCCCTCCTTGCCGCCGAGGCCGACCAGCTCCAGCACCTGCGGGACGGCCTTGCGGATCTCGCCGCGCGGTTTGCCGATGACCTCCTGGGCGAAGGCGACGTTCTCGGCCACGGTCTTGTTGGGCAGGAGGCGGAAGTCCTGGAAGACGGTCCCCAGCTGGCGCCGCATGTGCGGGACCTTCCAGTTGGAGAGCTTCGCGAGGTCCTTGCCCAGGACGTGCACCTGCCCGTGGCTCGCCCGTTCCTCGCGCAGGACCAGCCGCAGGAAGGTGGACTTGCCGGAGCCGGAGGAGCCGACCAGGAAGACGAACTCGCCCTTGGCGATGTCGAGGGAGACATCTCTGAGTGCGGGCCGGGTTTGCTTCGGGTAGGACTTGGAGACGTTGTCGAATCGGATCACGGGTGCACCACGGTCGCCGGGAGTAGGTGTGCGTGACCATACGCGAACGGGCGCGAGGTGGGGACCCGGCATTCGGAGTTGCCCGATTTATCCCCGGCTCCCGGGGGAGCCGGACCGCTCTTGTCCGGACGGGCCGCGCCGAATGCCGAAGGAGCTGGCACAGTGGTAGGGGGAACGGACTCGGTCCCCTTGCCGTTAAGCGTCATGAGGGGACGAGAGGAGGAGCGCATGACATATGACCGGCTCGTGTGCGCGAACTGCGCCGCGCCCGTCAGCCAGGGCCGCTGCCCGGTGTGCCGGGCGAACCGGGAGCGCCTCCAGCAGGAGGGCCCCTTCGCAGGGCTGAATCCGATGGCGCTCATCGCGCTCATGGTGGTGCTGGTGGCCGCGCTGGCACTGGTGGCCCGGACCGCGTAGCCGCGCCGCGTCCCGATCAGAGGCCAAGAGAGAAGGGCCCGGACACCGTGGGTGTCCGGGCCCTTCCTCGCCGTGTGCGGTCAGCCGCGCTTACGCGGTCTGCTGCTCCTGCTGCTTGCGCCAGCGGATACCGGCCTCCAGGAAGCCGTCGATCTCGCCGTCGAGGACCGCCTGCGGGTTGCCGACCTCGAACTCCGTCCGCAGGTCCTTGACCATCTGGTACGGGTGCAGGACGTAGGAGCGCATCTGGTTGCCCCAGGAGCTGCCGCCGTCCTTGAGGGCGTCCATCTTGTCCTTCTCCTCCTGGCGGCGCCGCTCGAGCAGCTTGGCCTGGAGGACGTTCATCGCGCTGGCCTTGTTCTGGATCTGCGAGCGCTCGTTCTGGCAGGAGACCACGATGCCGGTCGGCAGGTGCGTGATGCGCACGGCCGAGTCGGTCGTGTTGACGCCCTGGCCGCCGGGGCCGGAGGCGCGGTACACGTCGACGCGCAGCTCGGCCTCGTCGATCTCGACGTGGTCGCTGGTCTCGACGACCGGGAGGACCTCGACGCCGGCGAAGGAGGTCTGGCGGCGGCCCTGGTTGTCGAAGGGCGAGATGCGCACGAGGCGGTGCGTGCCCTGCTCGACGGAGAGGGTGCCGTAGGCGTACGGGGCCTTGACGACGAAGGTGGTCGACTTGATGCCGGCCTCTTCCGCGTACGAGGTCTCGTAGATCTCCGTGGCGTAGCCGTGGCGCTCGGCCCAGCGCAGGTACATGCGCTGGAGGCGCTCGGCGAAGTCGGAGGCGTCGACGCCGCCGGCCTCGGCGCGGATGTTGACCAGGGCCTCGCGCTCGGCGTACTCGCCGGAGAGCAGGGTCCGGACCTCCATCTCGTCCAGCGCCTTGCGGACGGACACCAGCTCGGCCTCGGCCTCGGCGAGGGTGTCCGCGTCGTCCATCTCCTGCGCGAGCTCGAAGAGCACCGCGAGGTCGTCGATGCGGCCGCGGAGGGTCTCGGTCTTGCGGACCTCGGCCTGGAGGTGCGAAAGCTTGCTCGTGATCTTCTGGGCGGCGTCCGGGTCGTCCCACAGGGACGGCGCGGCGGCCTGCTCCTCGAGCACGGCGATTTCTGCCCTCAGCTTGTCGAGGTCCAGGACGGCCTCGATCGACCCCATGGTCGAGGAGAGGGACTTCAGCTCTTCGGAAACATCGACGACTGCCACGGGTCCAGCGTAGCCGGTCCCCGGACGGCCATCTCCGGCCAGGCCGGATCAACGGCTTCGGAGGAGGGTGGGTACGGGCGTACGCTCACCGTATGACCGTTCTACTCGTGAAGCGCCGCCATGTGGACCACATGCGTGTCACCACCACGAGCTGTCTGCCGCCGGACCTCGCACAAGCCTGATCAACCCCGATCCGACTTCGGTCCTGTACGCGGTCACGTCCGCCCGGCGCCATCCCTGCCGGCGGCCCGTTCCACGTTGCCCGCCGCCCCGCCATCTCTGGGGCACAGGACCCCGTGACATCCGAAACGGAGCCGTCATGCCGTCCGCGCACCCCTCCTCCTCTTCCTCGACGTCCACCACCTCCCCGTCCCTCGCCGTGATCGACCTCTCGCGGGCCGACGACCCCGCCGAGCGGGACGACTTCCTCCAGCAGCTGCACGCCGCCGCCCGCGACACCGGCTTCCTGTACCTGACCGGGCACGGGATAACCGAGGCCGAGACCGCCCGCATCCTGGAGCTGACCAGGGCCTTCTTCGCGCTCCCGGAGGCCGACCGGCTGGCCGTGAGCAATCTGAACTCCCCGCACTTCCGCGGCTACACCCGCATCGGGCACGAGCTGACCGGCGGGGCCTCGGACTGGCGGGACCAGCTGGACGTGGGCGCGGAGCGGCCCGCGCCGCGGGTGGGCCCGGGCGACCCGGCGTACCTGTGGCTGGAGGGCCCGAACCAGTGGCCGGCCTCGCTGCCGGAGCTGCGGGAGGCGGTGCTGGGGTGGCAGGAGCGGCTGGCGGCGGTGGCGCACCGGCTGCTGCGGGAGCTGCTGACGGCGATCGGCGCCCCGCCGGACTTCTTCGACGCGGCCTTCGCGGACCGGCCCCACCTGCACACGAAGCTGATCCGCTACCCCGGGTCGGCCCCGTCGGGCGCGGACCAGGGGGTCGGCGCGCACAAGGACTACGGCTTCCTGACCCTGCTGCTGCAGGACGGGGTGGGCGGGCTCCAGGTCGTCCGGGACGGCGGCTTCGTGGACATCCCGCCGATGCCGGGGGCGTTCGTGGTGAACCTGGGCGAGCTGCTGGAGATCGCCACGGAGGGGTACCTCGTGGCCACCGACCACCGGGTGGTCAGCCCGCCGGGGGCGGTGGAGCGGTACTCGGTGCCGTTCTTCTACAACCCGCGGCTGGACGCGGTGGTCGAGACCGTGCCCGGGAAGTACCTGGAGTCCGCGCCGGGGGTCGCGCACGACGCGTCGAACCCGCTGCACGCGGAGTACGGCCGCAACGAGCTCAAGGGCTGGGTCCGCGCCCACCCCGCCGTGGCGCGGCGCTGGCACCCGTCGCTGGTCTAGGCACCCGGGGGCGCCGCGCCTCGAACTCCGGCGGGGCTGTGAACAGCCCCGCCGGCGCGGCGGGCGTCGGGGGCTACCGGCGGGCCGGGGTCGAGTGGGACGGGCCGGCCGGCGGCGGGGCCTCGTCCTCGCCGGAGGCGGCCAGCCAGCTGCCCACCCCCACCGCGGCGGCCAGCGCCAGCGCGGACGCCGAGAGCACCAGCCGCCGCTTGCGCACCGCCTCCGCCCGGTGCCGGGCGGTGCCCGGCCGGTGTCCGCCGGCCGGGCGCGGGACGCGCGCGGTGCCGAGCGCCCCGCCCGCGAGCTCGTCCGGCGTCGGCACCCGCATGGAGGTGTGCGTATCGCGGTTGGAGTCCGTCGCGGACCCCGGGACCAGCGGCACGACCCCCCGCCGCCGCACCGGATCCGCGGCGGCCGACTCCTCCGGGGCGGACGGGTCCTCGTGCTCCTGCCCCTCCGCGTCGTCCGGCTCGTCCACGTCCAGCGGGGGCATCCCGGCCAGCAGCGGCAGCAGCTCCCGCAGCCGTACGGACAGCTCGGAGGCCCGCAGCCGCGAGGCCGGCGCCTTCGCCAGGCACTGGACGATCAGCTGCCACAGCTCCTCGGGGATCCCCGGCAGCGGGACCACCGTCTCGGTCACGTGCCGGCGCAGCACCGCCCCCGGGTGTCCCCCGCCGAAGGGGGTGAATCCGGCCAGCAGCTCGTAGAGCACCGTGGCCAGGGCGTATATGTCGACGGCCGCCCGCGGGGGCAGGCCCTCCACTATCTCGGGGGCCAGGTAGTCGGGCGTCCCGATGATCCGCGTCGCGGGCGCCGCCGTCCGCGCGCCGGGCGGCGCGGGGGCGCGGCGGGGGTGGTCGATGAGCTTGGCCACGCCGAAGTCGGTCAGCAGCGCGGGGTGCGCGCCGCCGGGGCCGAGGGGGCCCTGCATGTCGAGCAGGACGTTCTCGGGCTTCACGTCCCGGTGCACGACGCCCGCCGCGTGCGCGGCGGCGAGCGCGTCCGCGACGTCCGCGACGATGGCCACGGCCGCCTCGGGGGCGAGCCGCCGTTCGCGGTCGAGGCGCGTGCGCAGGTCCGTCCCGCGGACGAGGTCCATGACGAGGGCGAGGTCGTTGCCGTCGACCACCAGGTCGCGGACGGTGACGATGTGCGGGTGCTCCAGGCCGAGCAGCGCGCTGCGCTCCTGGACGAAGCGTCCGACCAGTTCCTGGTCGGAGGCGAGGTCCTCGCGCAGCAGTTTGACGGCGACGGGCCCGTCCGGCCCCTCGCCCAGCCACACCGTGCCCGCGCTGCCCCGCCCCACGATCTGGTGCGCTGTGTACCGGCTGCCGATCTTCCGTGCCACGACTGCTCCCTCAGCGGCTGGCGTAACGTGCCAAAGCTACGCGGCCGAACGGGGGCCCGGCGCTCCGGATCGCGGTGACCTTCACTTCTGCGGGCGAAATCACGTCCTGGATGTCGACAAATCAACGAAGTCGGCGCTACGGAGGGCCGAAAGGGCCCTCCGCGGCACCGACTTCGTAGGTCGCGCGGGGCTGCCGGGACGGGCGCCGGGACGGCTGTCGGGACGACTGCCGGGGCGTCAGGAACCGGTGCCGCCGCCGTTCGCCTTGTCGCCGATCGAGCCGACGAAGTCGACGATGTCGCTGCCCCAGCTCCACACCTGGTCCCACCAGCCCTTGCCGGTGCCGATCCACTCCTGGAGCGGGGTCAGTTCCCAGATCAGCCAGCCGCCCACGAAGAGCAGCAGGATCAGCACGAGGCAGCCCTTGAGGCAGCCGAGGCCGGGGATGCGGACCGGGTTGGCGCTGCGGCGGCGCGGCTCACGCGGCGGACGGGGCTCGCGCGGGGGCTGCTGCTGCCGGGGCGGGCGCTGCTGCTGCGGCTGCTGCTGCACCGGCGGCTGCGGCTGCGGCTGCTGCCGGTAGGGCTGCTGCTGGGGCGGCGGCGGGGGCTGGTAGGCCTGCGGCTGCTGGTACTGCTGGGGCTGCGCGTACTGGGGCGGCTGCTGGTACTGCTGCTGCGGCGGAGGAGCCGGGCGGTACTGCGGCTGCTGGTGAGGCTGAGGCTGCTGGTGAGGCTGGTGCTGCGGGGGCGGCGGGGCCTGGCGCTGCGGGCGGCGGCGCAGGGGGTCCTCGCTCGGGTCGAGGTAGTGCATCTGCGTCTGCTCGTTGCGGTCCCGCGCGGCCGCCATCTGCGACTGCCACGGGTGCGGGGCGTCGGGCCGCTGCACCGGGGGCAGGACGGAGGTCGGGTCGGGGGCGCCGCCCTGGCCGCCGGCGACGGGCGGCAGCACGGTGGTGGCGTCCGCCCCGTCGACCGGGGGCAGCACGCTGGTCATGGCGTTCGGGTCGTAGTCCCCGGCCGCGCCCACGGGCGTCGCCTGGGTCGGCGCGGTGCTCCCGGGGAACTGCGGGGCGGCGGCCGGGACCGGCGCCGGCGAGGGGTCGGGGGCGAGCAGCGCGCCGACGCCGAGCGCGGCCTCGACCTCGTCGGGCGAGGAGTGCACGCGGATGCCGGCGGCGACCACGCGCAGGCCGCGGGCCAGGCTCTCGGCGCTCGGCCGCTCGTCGGGCTCCTTGCGCAGGCAGCGCTCGATGACGATCCACAGCGCCTCGGGCACGGACGAGGGCCGCTGCGGGTCCTCG
Source organism: Streptomyces sp. NPDC089915 (assembly GCF_040684675.1). Classification (NCBI taxonomy): domain Bacteria; kingdom Bacillati; phylum Actinomycetota; class Actinomycetes; order Kitasatosporales; family Streptomycetaceae; genus Streptomyces; species Streptomyces sp. NPDC089915. The sequence goes on from NZ_JBFBGN010000168.1 coordinate 11,687, forward strand.
CTGAGGTGGCGGTGGAGCACTTCGAGCGCGGTGCCGCCGGCGAAGGGCGGGCGGCCGGTGAGCAGCTCGTACAGCAGGATGCCGGCGCCGTAGATGTCGACGGCGGAGGTCTGCGGGCGGCCCTCGGCGGACTCGGGGGCGACGTAGGCGGGGGTGCCGACGAACTCGTGGGTGCGGGTGAGGCCCGGGGAGTCGGCGAGGCGGGCGATGCCGAAGTCGGTGAGCATCGGCTTCATCTGCCCGTTGCTCTCGTCGAGCAGGACGTTGGCCGGCTTCAGGTCGCGGTGGACGACGCCGTCGGCGTGGCTGGCGGCGAGGGCGTCGGCGATCTGGGCGGTCAGCAGGGCCGCGGCGACGGGGCTGAAGGGGCCGTTCTGCCGGATGTACTTGTGCAGGTCCGGGCCGTCGATCAGGTCCATGACGAGGGCGAGGAGGTCGCCCTCGACCACGAGGTCGCGGGTGCGGACGATGTTGGGGTGCGTCAGGCGCAGCAGGACGGAGCGCTCGCGCAGGAAGCGCATGACGATGTCCGCGTCCTGGGCCAGCTCCTCCTTGAGGACCTTGATGGCCACGGTCTCGCCGGGCTGGCCGGCGACGGCGGCCTCCGCGCCGGCGGTCTCCCGCTGGCGGGCACGCCAGACGGTGCCCGTGGCGCCGCGTCCGAGCGGCTCCTCGAGCAGGTACTTGCTGCCGACTGGCCGCACGTCTCGCGCTCCCCTGCTGTCGTCCTGCTGTCGATTTCCGGCTGATTCCGCCGAGTGGGTTTCCGGATGGGGTCCGGAGGGTTTTCCGGCCCAACTCTAGGGGGTGTCTCCGTGGAGGACGCGGGCCGACGGAGGTTGGTTGCCGCACATTTGTACGAAGAGTGAGTTTTGGGGCGTATGCCGGAGGCCCTTTTCCCCGGAATTGCCGCGACATTCGCTCGACCGGGTGGCCGGATCCGTACGGTGAGCGGAGGGCGGTCGCGGCAATCAAGATCATTTACTGTCGGGTGCCGGGCGTGTCGCGGGCGACAGGTGCGAGGATGCACCCGTACGGAACGGCGGGGACGGGAGCCCCGCCTTCCGGCAGACCTGAACGGACGAAGCGTCCGTGCCGGGCGGGGGGTTGACCGGGCAGACATGTCCCGCCGCTCCCCCGCCGGGCGCCCCGCACCGCGCACTGCGCTCCGCGCAGAAGGGACCGCTGACGGCGATGCAGATCCGGCTGACCGTCCTCGGGTC